>NZ_BAABIL010000007.1:0-43427 GCF_039542765.1 Kineococcus glutinatus | reverse complement strand
GTGCCGCTGCGCGGGTGCGGTGCCGAGGGCGCTCACCGCGCACCCGCCGCTGCCGCCGCCGTGCCCGCGCCGGTCGCTGCGGACCCACCGTCGGGTGCGGACCCGCCGTCGGGTGGTGCGGCGCCCGGTGCCGTGGCGGAGTCGACGAGGGCGAGGTAGGCGTCCTCCAGCGTGGGCCGGTGGATCTGCAGACCGGGCACCTCGCCGTCCACGAGCAGGTCCTCGCGCTGCAGCAGCCGCCGCAGCAGGGCGGTGGGGTTCGCGGTGACCTCCTCGCGCGTCCTGCCGTGCTCGGTCCAGGAGACGGTGGCGCCGAGGTCGAGGCGGCCCCCCAGCGCCGCGGGGGTGCTGACCTCCACGAGGCGCCCGGCGGCGACGACCCCGACGCGGTCGGCCAGCTGGGCCGCCTCGTCGAGGTAGTGCGTGGTGAGCAGGATGGTGGTGCCGCCGGCGCGCAGGGAGCGGATCAGCTCCCAGAACCGGCGGCGGGCCTCGGGGTCGAAGCCGGTGGTGGGCTCGTCGAGGAAGAGCAGCTCGGGTCGGCCGACGATCCCGAGGGCGACGTCGAGGCGGCGGCGCTGGCCGCCGGAGAGCGCCCGAGCCCTGGTGCGCCGCTGCGCCGTCAGCCCCACGGCCGCGATGACCTGCTCGGGGTCGTGGGGGTCGGGGTAGTAGCGGGCGAAGTGGTGGACCGCCTCGGCGACGGTGAGGTCCGCGGCGTCGGTGGTGCTCTGCAGCACGATGCCCAGGCGCGCGCGCCAGCCGAGCCCGGCGGTGGCGGGGTCCTCGCCGAGCACGAGGACGTCCCCGCCGTCGCGGGTGCGGTAGCCCTCCAGCACCTCCACCGTCGTGGTCTTGCCGGCGCCGTTGGGGCCCAGCAGCGCGAAGCACTCGCCGCGGGCCACGTCGAGGTCGAGGCCGCCGACGGCGAGGCGCTCGCCGTAGCGCTTCACCAGGCCGCGCACCCGGACGGCGGGAGCGGTGGTCGTCGTAGTCATGGCTCCACGATCACGTGCGCCGGCGCCGGCCGGCACCACCGGAGGGCGGGACGCGGCGTCCACCGGTCGGTGGACACCGCGCCGCCACCGGTGCCGGCGCCGCTGCTCACCGCGCCTCGGCCAGCAGCCGCTGCAGGCGCCCGACGCCCTCGACGAGGTCGGCGTCGCCGAGGGCGTAGGACAGCCGCAGGTAACCGCTGGGGCCGAAGGCCTCCCCGGGCACGACGGCGACCTCCGCCTCGTCGAGGGCCAGGGCGGCCAGGTCGGCGGAGGAGGTGATGGTGCGCCCCCGCACGGTCCGGCCGAAGAGCCCCTTGACGCTGGCGTAGGCGTAGAAGGCGCCCTCCGGCAGGGGGCACTCGACGCCGTCGATCTCGTTGAGCATCCCGACGATGGTGCGCCGGCGCCGGTCGAAGGCCTCGCGCATGGCGGCGACGGCGGTGAGGTCGCCGGTCAGGGCGGTCACCGCGGCCTGCTGGGAGACGTTGGCGACGTTGGAGGACAGGTGGGACTGCAGGTTGGTGGCCGCCTTGACCACGTCACGCGGGCCGACGAGCCAGCCCACCCGCCAGCCGGTCATGGCGTAGGTCTTGGCGACGCCGTTGAGCACGACGCACGTCTCCGCCAGCTCGGGCACCTCCACGGGCATCGAGGCCGCGCGCACGCCGTCGTAGGTGAGGTGCTCGTAGATCTCGTCGGTGACCACCCACAGGCCGTGCGAGTGCGCCCAGCGGCCGATCGCCCGGACCTCCTCGGGCGGGTAGACCGCGCCGGTGGGGTTGGAGGGGGAGTTGAACAGCAGCACCTTGGTGCGCTCGGTGCGGGCCGCCTCCAGCTGCTCGACGCCGACGCGGTAGCCGGCGTCCTCGCCGGCGAAGACGTCGACGGGCACGCCGCCGGCGAGGCGGATCGCCTCCGGGTAGGTGGTCCAGTAGGGGCTGGGCACGAGCACCTCGTCGCCCGGGTCCAGCAGCGTCGCGAAGGCCTCGTAGACGGCCTGCTTGCCCCCGTTGGTCACGAGGACCTGCTCGGCCTCGACGGCGAACCCGGAGTCGCGCAGCGTCTTGTCGGCGATCGCGCGCCTGAGCGCGGGCAGGCCGCCCGCGGGGGAGTAGCGGTGGTTGGCGGGGTCCGTGCAGGCGGCGGCGGCGGCCTCGACGATCGCCTGCGGGGTGGGGAAGTCCGGTTCCCCGGCGCCGAAGCCGATGACGGGCCGCCCGGCGGCCTTGAGCGACTTCGCCCGGGCGTCCACGGCGAGGGTCGCCGACTCGGCGATGCCCGCGACGCGGGCGGAGACGCGGGGGCGGGCGGGGGCGTCGGTTCGCGGGCTCACGGCCCCATCGTGGCACTGACGGGGCCCCGCGCGGGGAGGGGTCGCAGCACCCCCGTTCGACGCCAGCTCGCCTCGTCGCCTAGACTGCCCGAGGCGGTTGCGGCCGCCATGCTGACGCGCGCCCCCCGGTGCGCCGACGCGCACAGGGCAGTGGCGCAATTGGTAGCGCTCCGGTCTCCAAAACCGGTGGTTGGGGGTTCGAGTCCCTCCTGCCCTGCGAGAGGACCCGAGGGAACCGACGAGCATCCCGGATCGAGGACGAGTTGAGCGAGACGTCGACCGCCGCGGATCGCCAGGCGCCAGGCAGCCGTCCCGGTCCTCGCCTGTTCCTGCGCCAGGTCGTCGCGGAGCTGCGCAAGGTCGTCTGGCCCACCCGCTCGGAGCTGCTGTCCTACACGGGTGTCGTCCTCGTCTTCGTCCTGGCGATGATGCTCCTCGTGTCCGGGCTGGACTACGGCATCGGCAAGCTCGTCCTGCTGGTGTTCGGCTCGGGCTCCTGACGTCCCGACCACCCGACACCCGAAGGAAGCAGGTCGCCACCGTGTCCGAGCAGTGGGTTCCGTCGTCCGGTGAGCGCTCCCGGCCGAGCGACGACCCCTTCGCCGTCGCGCAGACGTACGACGCGGCCGACGTCACCGACGACGTCGAGGCCGACGCGGAGGCCGTGCTGGAGCAGGCCGCCGTCGACGACGAGCAGGGGGGTGCGCCGAGCGAGCCGCCCCTGGTGGACGACCCCGACGGCCCGCAGGAGCTCGGGCTCGCCGCCGACGAGGCGGGCGCGGACGACGCGGCGGACGCCGACGAGGAGCCGGCCCCCGCGGACGAGGAGGTGGGCGACGACGTCGACGAGGTCGAGGAGTTCCGCACCAAGCTGCGCCGCCTGCCCGGCGACTGGTACGTCATCCACTCCTACGCCGGTTACGAGAACCGCGTGAAGGCGAACCTCGAGACGCGCATGACCAGCCTCAACATGGAGGACTTCATCTACCAGGTGGAGGTCCCCATGGAGGAGGTCGTCGAGGTCAAGAACGGCCAGCGCAAGCAGGTCCGCCGCGTGCGCATCCCCGGCTACGTCCTGGTCCGCATGGACCTCACCGATGAGTCGTGGGGTGCGGTGCGCCACACCCCGGGCGTCACGGGCTTCGTCGGCAACACCCACCAGCCGGTGCCGCTGTCCACCGACGAGATCTTCTCCATGCTCGCCCCGGCGCTGCAGCCGAAGGAGAAGCCGGCCGCCAGGGCCGCCGCCGCCGAGGTCAGGGTCGTCGACTTCGAGGTGGGGGAGTCCGTGACGGTCATGGAGGGCCCCTTCGAGACCCTCCCGGCCACCATCTCGGAGATCAACGCCGACCGGCAGAAGCTCACGGTCCTCGTGTCGATCTTCGGCCGCGAGACGCCGGTGGAGCTCAACTTCAACCAGGTCGCCAAGATCTGACGCGTCCCGGCGCGGCCGGTGCGCCGTCCCGCGCCGCGTAGACTGGACCCGCGCGGCCACAACCCCTCGTCGCCCGAGAAGCGGGCACCGACAGGGCCGCCCTGCCTGGAAGGACACGATCATGCCCCCCAAGAAGAAGGTCTCGGCGATCATCAAGCTGCAGATCAAGGCCGGCCAGGCGACCCCGGCCCCGCCGATCGGCCCCGCGCTGGGTCAGCACGGCGTGAACATCATGGAGTTCTGCAAGGCCTACAACGCCCAGACCGAAGGTCAGCGCGGCAGCATCGTGCCCGTCGAGATCACGGTCATGGAGGACAGGTCCTTCACCTTCATCACCAAGACCCCGCCGGCCTCGGAGCTCATCAAGAAGGCGGCCGGTGTCCCCAAGGGCTCGGGCGTCCCGCACACCACCAAGGTCGGCAAGCTGACCTCGGCCCAGGTGCGCGAGATCGCCGAGGCGAAGATGGCCGACCTCAACGCCCTGGACGTCGAGCAGGCCGCGAAGATCATCGCGGGCACCGCCCGGTCCATGGGCATCACCGTCGAGGGCTGAGCCCCCGCACGACGACGGGTCCCGGTCCCGGGACCCGGTGGCAGGGCCGCGCGCGGCCCGACGACCACGACTCCCACCCACCGCAGGAGCAGCAGTGAAGCGCAGCAAGGCATACCGCGCGGCCGCCGAGAAGATCGACCGCGACGCCCTCTACAGCCCCCTCCAGGCCGTGCGCCTGGCGCGGGAGACCGCCTCCACGAAGTACGACGCGACCGTCGAGGTGGCCCTGCGCCTCGGTGTCGACCCGCGCAAGGCGGACCAGATGGTCCGCGGCACGGTCAACCTGCCGCACGGCACGGGCAAGACGGCCCGCGTCCTCGTCTTCGCCGTCGGCGAGCGGGCCGCGCAGGCCGAGGCCGCCGGTGCCGACATCGTCGGTGGCGACGAGCTCATCGACGAGGTCGCCAAGGGCCGCCTCGACTTCGACGCGGCGGTCGCGACCCCCGACCTCATGGGCAAGGTCGGCCGCCTCGGCAAGGTGCTCGGCCCCCGCGGCCTCATGCCCAACCCCAAGACGGGCACGGTGACCATGGACGTCGCCAAGGCCGTCACGGAGATCAAGGGCGGCAAGATCGAGTTCCGCACCGACAAGCACGCCAACCTGCACTTCATCATCGGCAAGGCGTCGTTCACCGAGGAGCAGCTCGTCACGAACTACGCCGCCGCCATCGACGAGGTGATGCGCCTGAAGCCGTCCGCGGCCAAGGGGCGCTACGTGCGCAAGGCGACCCTGGCGACGACCATGGGCCCGGGCATCCCGCTCGACCCGACCGCCACGCGCAACCTCCTCGAGGAGGGTGCGCCGGCCTGAGGCCGTCCACCAGCAGGCGCTCGACCCGGAGGGCGCGGACCGCACGCGGTCCGCGCCCTCCGGCGTCCCCCGGCGGGGAGCCGCGCGGCGCCGGCCGCACGGCGTGATTTCACGGCGCGGGAAGGGCTGTGGCATGCTGGACGCGCCGAAGACCGCCGGTCGCCACCTCCGGGTGGCAGAAGGTCCCGTTCCTCAGGGCGACCCGCGCAGGCACGATGCTCGAACCGGTGCGCCCCGTCGTCCCGGTCCACGCCCCGTGCGCCTGCGCCGGGGCGTTCTGCGTGTCCGGGCCCGGCCGGTTCCCCCGAGAAGTGGAAGGAGGGCCCATGGCACGGCCCGACAAGGCAGCCGCCGTCAAGGAGATCGCAGACCTGCTGCGCAGCTCCAACGCGGCGGTGCTCACCGAGTACCGGGGGTTGACCGTCTCGCAGCTCACCGCGCTGCGGCGCTCGCTGGGTGGGACGACCACCTACGCGGTGCTCAAGAACACGCTGACCACCATCGCTGCCAAGGAAGCCGGTGTCACGGCCTTCGAGGGCCAGCTCGTCGGCCCGACCGCCATCGCCTTCGTCAAGGGCGACCCGGTGGAGGCCGCGAAGGGGCTGCGTGACTTCGCGAAGACCAACCCCCAGCTGATCGTCAAGGGCGGGATGCTCGAGGGGCGCGCCATCAGCGCCGCCGACGTCACCGCGCTCGCGGACCTCGAGTCCCGCGAGGTGCTGCTCGCCAAGGTCGCCGGCGTCCTCAAGGCGTCGCAGAGCAAGGCCGCAGCCCTCTTCAACGCTCCGCTCTCCAAGGCCGTCCGCACCGTGGACGCGCTGCGCGAGAAGGTCGCCGCCGGTGCTCCGGCCCCGGCCGCCGAGGAGCCCGCGGACGCCTGACGGCGCCCGCCAGGGGCTGCTCGACCGAGCCGTCCCCGAGCCAGGACTGACCGTGGCGCTCCCGCCACGGACGACGATGAGGAAGGACCCGCCACCATGGCGAAGCTCAGCACCGCGGAGCTGCTCGACGCGTTCAAGGAGATGACGCTGATCGAGCTCTCCGAGTTCGTGAAGCAGTTCGAGGAGACCTTCGACGTCACCGCCGCCGCCCCCGTGGCCATCGCCGGCGGCGCTGTCGCCGGCGGCGGGGCCGACGCCCCGGCCGAGGAGGAGAAGGACGAGTTCGACGTCATCCTCGAGTCCGCCGGTGACAAGAAGATCGGCGTCATCAAGGAGGTGCGCGCCCTCACCAGCCTCGGCCTGAAGGAGGCCAAGGACCTGGTGGACGGCGCCCCCAAGCCGGTCCTGGAGAAGGTCAACAAGGAGGCCGCGGAGAAGGCGAAGGCGGCCCTCGAGGGCGCCGGCGCCACCGTCACCCTCAAGTGACCTGACGCGGCGCCCGCCGCCGCGTCGATCGCGCAGCAGCGCACCCGGAGGGGCGTGCGAGCACCGGCTCGCACGCCCCTCCGTCGCGTCCGCCCGGTCCGGGCGGTGCCCGGGTGGTACCCGGGTGGGCGGGGAGAGGTGCGATCGGGCGGTGTGTCACGGCGGGTCCACCTTGACGGCGGGGGCCGTGACGGCCATCCTCACTACCGGCTCGATCGTCCGGAGGCAGCGCTGCCCCCGGGACCGGAGCGTCAGTGGCACCCCGTCGGAGGGGTGTGGACAGTCCTGCCTTCTGTGGCTATGATGCATATTTGCGCTGCCCAGAGCCAGATGGCCGGTCACCGGATGACCGAGTGGGGCCGGGACAGTGCTCGAAACGTTCGCAGGCCCGTGGAAGGACCCCTCTTTGGCCGCCTCGCGCACAGCGTCCGCACCTGGCACCGCTTCGGCCCTGACCGCTTCCGGTCGTTACTCCTTCGGCAAGATCCGCGAGCCGCTGGAGGTCCCGGACCTCCTGGCGCTGCAGACCGAGAGCTTCGACTGGCTCCTCGGCAACGAGCGCTGGCAGCGCCGGGTCGAGGCCTCCCGCTCCGGCGGGCTGGACGTGCCCACCACCTCGGGGCTGGAGGAGGTCTTCGAGGAGATCTCCCCCATCGAGGACTTCTCCGGCTCCATGTCCCTCTCGTTCCGCGACCACCGGTTCGAGCCGCCCAAGTACTCGCTCGACGAGTGCAAGGAGCGGGACATGACGTACGCGGCTCCGCTGTTCGTCACGGCGGAGTTCATGAACACCACGACCGGTGAGATCAAGAGCCAGACCGTGTTCATGGGCGACTTCCCGCTCATGACCGAGCGCGGCACCTTCGTGATCAACGGCACGGAGCGCGTCGTCGTCTCCCAGCTCGTGCGCTCGCCCGGCATCTACTTCGAGCGGATCGCCGACAAGACGTCCGACCGCGACGTCTACACCGCCAAGATCATCCCCTCCCGCGGTGCCTGGCTCGAGTTCGAGATCGACAAGCGCGACATGGTCGGTGTCCGCATCGACCGCAAGCGCAAGCAGTCCGTGACCGTCCTGCTCAAGGCGCTGGGCTGGAGCGAGTCGCAGATCCGCGAGGAGTTCGCCGACTACGAGTCGATGATCTCCACCCTGGAGAAGGACCACACCTCCGGCGTCGAGGACGCGCTGCTCGACATCTACCGCAAGCTGCGCCCGGGTGAGCCCCCGACGCAGGAGGCCGCGCGCAACCTGCTCGACAACCTCTACTTCAACCCCAAGCGCTACGACCTGGCCAAGGTCGGTCGCTACAAGGTGAACAAGAAGCTCGGGCAGGAGCACCCGCTGGCCAACAGCGTGCTCTCGGTGGAGGACATCGTCTCCACCATCAAGTTCCTCGTCCGGCTGCACGCGGGGGAGACCTCGATGCCCGGCACCCGCAGCGGGGAGCCGGTGGAGGTGCGCGTCGAGGTCGACGACATCGACCACTTCGGCAACCGCCGCCTGCGCAGCGTCGGCGAGCTCATCCAGAACCAGGTCCGCACCGGCCTGTCCCGGATGGAGCGCGTCGTCCGCGAGCGGATGACGACCCAGGACGTCGAGGCCATCACGCCGCAGACGCTCATCAACATCCGTCCCGTCGTGGCCTCCATCCGGGAGTTCTTCGGGACGAGCCAGCTGTCGCAGTTCATGGACCAGACCAACCCGCTGGCCGGCCTGACGCACAAGCGGCGCCTGTCCGCCCTCGGTCCCGGTGGTCTGTCCCGCGAGCGCGCCGGCATGGAGGTCCGCGACGTCCACCCGTCGCACTACGGCCGCATGTGCCCGATCGAGACCCCCGAGGGCCCGAACATCGGCCTCATCGGCTCGCTGTCCTCCTACGGGCGCATCAACCCGTTCGGCTTCATCGAGACGCCGTACCGCAAGGTCGTCGACGGCATCGTCAGCGACGAGGTGGACTACCTCACCGCCGACGAGGAGGACGGCTTCGTCATCGCCCAGGCCAACGCGCCGCTGGCCGCGGACGGCAGCTTCGCCGAGGCCCGCGTGCTGGTGCGCGCCAAGGGCGGCGAGGCGGAGTTCGTCCCGCGCGAGGACGTCGACTACATGGACGTCGCCGCCCGGCAGATGGTCTCCGTGGCCACCGCGATGATCCCGTTCCTCGAGCACGACGACGCCAACCGTGCGCTCATGGGCTCCAACATGCAGCGCCAGGCCGTCCCGCTCGTGCGGGCCGAGGCGCCGCTGGTGGGCACCGGCATGGAGTTCCGCGCCGCCGTGGACGCCGGTGACGTGATCACCGCCACGAAGGCCGGTGTCGCGACGGAGGTCTCCGCCGACCTGGTGAGCGTCTCCAACGACGACGGCACGACGTCGGTCTACCGCGTCGCGAAGTTCCGCCGCTCCAACCAGGGCACCGCGTACAACCAGCGCGTCCTGGTCGACGAGGGCGACCGCATCGAGGTCGGCTCCGTGCTGGCCGACGGCCCGTCCACCGACGGCGGCGAGATGGCGCTGGGGCGCAACCTGCTCGTGGCGTTCATGCCGTGGGAGGGCCACAACTACGAGGACGCGATCATCCTGTCGCAGCGCCTCGTGCAGGACGACGTCCTCTCCTCGATCCACATCGAGGAGCACGAGGTCGACGCCCGCGACACGAAGCTGGGGCCGGAGGAAATCACCCGCGACATCCCCAACGTCGCGGAGGAGGTGCTCGCCGACCTCGACGAGCGCGGGATCATCCGGATCGGCGCCGAGGTCGTCCCCGGCGACATCCTCGTCGGCAAGGTGACCCCCAAGGGCGAGACCGAGCTGACCCCCGAGGAGCGGCTGCTGCGCGCGATCTTCGGCGAGAAGGCGCGCGAGGTGCGCGACACCTCCCTGAAGGTGCCGCACGGCGAGACCGGCACGGTCATCGGCGTGAAGCTCTTCGACCGCGACGAGGGCGACGAGCTGCCCCCGGGCGTCAACCAGCTCGTGCGCGTCTACGTCGCGCAGAAGCGCAAGATCACCGACGGTGACAAGCTCGCCGGCCGGCACGGCAACAAGGGCGTCATCTCCAAGATCCTGCCCGTGGAGGACATGCCGTTCCTGGAGGACGGCACGCCGGTCGACGTCATCCTCAACCCCCTCGGCGTGCCGAGCCGGATGAACGTCGGGCAGGTCCTGGAGCTGCACCTGGGCTGGGTCGCGGCGCAGGGCTGGGAGATCGAGGACCAGCCCGACTGGGCGAGCCTCATCCCCGAGGAGATCCGCAGCGCGCCGGGCGGCACCCGCGTCGCCTCGCCGGTCTTCGACGGCGCCCGCGAGCACGAGATCACGGGTCTGCTGTCCTCGACGCGCCAGACCCGCGACGGCCAGCGCCTGGTCGGCGGCGACGGCAAGGCCCGCCTGTTCGACGGGCGCAGCGGCGAGCCGTTCCCCGACCCGGTCTCGGTCGGCTACATGTACATCCTGAAGCTGCACCACCTGGTCGACGACAAGATCCACGCCCGTTCGACCGGCCCCTACTCCATGATCACCCAGCAGCCGCTGGGTGGTAAGGCGCAGTTCGGCGGCCAGCGCTTCGGCGAGATGGAGGTCTGGGCCCTGGAGGCCTACGGCGCCGCCTACGCCCTGCAGGAGCTGCTGACGATCAAGTCCGACGACGTCCTGGGCCGCGTGAAGGTCTACGAGGCGATCGTCAAGGGCGAGAACATCCCCGAGCCGGGCATCCCCGAGTCCTTCAAGGTGCTCATCAAGGAGATGCAGTCGCTGTGCCTGAACGTGGAGGTGCTCTCCAGCGACGGCATGTCCATCGAGATGCGCGACAGCGACGAGGACGTCTTCCGGGCCGCCGAGGAGCTGGGCATCGACCTGTCCCGGCGCGAGCCCAGCAGCGTCGAAGAGGTCTGACGGACCGCCGGGGCCCGCGCGTGAGCGGGCCCCGGCGACCGCCGGCCGGATCATCCCCGTCAGACCAAGGACACCGAAAGAGAGAAGGGCACGTTGCTCGACGTCAACTTCTTCGACGAGCTGCGCATCGGGTTGGCCACCGCGGACGACATCCGCACGTGGTCGCACGGTGAGGTCAAGAAGCCCGAGACCATCAACTACCGCACCCTGAAGCCGGAGAAGGACGGGCTCTTCTGCGAGAAGATCTTCGGTCCGACCCGGGACTGGGAGTGCTACTGCGGCAAGTACAAGCGGGTGCGCTTCAAGGGCATCATCTGCGAGCGCTGCGGCGTGGAGGTGACCCGCGCCAAGGTGCGCCGCGAGCGGATGGGGCACATCGAGCTCGCCGCTCCCGTGACGCACATCTGGTACTTCAAGGGCGTCCCGAGCCGGCTCGGGTACCTGCTCGACCTGGCGCCGAAGGACCTCGAGAAGGTCATCTACTTCGCCGCCTACATGATCACGTGGGTCGACGAGGAGGCGCGCCACCGCGACATGTCCTCCCTGGAGGCGCAGATCGAGGTCGAGAAGCGCGAGATCGAGAACCGCCGCGACGCGGACGTCGACGCCCGGGCCAAGACGCTGGAGAGCGACCTGGCGGAGCTGGAGGCCGAGGGCGCCAAGTCCGACGTCCGCCGCAAGGTGCGCGAGTCCGCCGAGCGGGAGATGGCGCAGATCCGCCGGCGCGCCGACACCGAGATCGACCGGCTCACCACCGTCTGGGACCGCTTCCGCACCCTCAAGGTGCAGGACCTCGAGGGTGACGAGGTGCTCTACCGCGCCATGCGCGAGCGCTTCGGCATGTACTTCGAGGGCGGCATGGGGGCCGCGGCCCTGCAGAAGCGCCTGCAGAGCTTCGACCTCGGCGCGGAGGCGGAGAGCCTGCGCGAGACCATCGCGACGGGCAAGGGGCAGCGCAAGACGCGCGCGCTGAAGCGGCTGAAGGTCGTCTCGGCCTTCCTCACCACCCGCAACTCCCCGCAGGGCATGGTCCTGGACTGCATCCCGGTCATCCCGCCGGACCTGCGCCCGATGGTGCAGCTCGACGGCGGCCGGTTCGCCACCAGCGACCTCAACGACCTGTACCGCCGCGTGATCAACCGCAACAACCGCCTCAAGCGCCTCCTGGACCTCGGGGCGCCGGAGATCATCGTCAACAACGAGAAGCGGATGCTGCAGGAGGCCGTCGACGCGCTGTTCGACAACGGTCGCCGCGGTCGCCCCGTCACCGGCCCGGGCAACCGGCCGCTGAAGTCGCTGTCCGACATGCTCAAGGGCAAGCAGGGTCGCTTCCGGCAGAACCTGCTCGGCAAGCGCGTGGACTACTCCGGCCGCTCGGTCATCGTCGTGGGCCCGCAGCTGAAGCTGCACCAGTGCGGTCTGCCCAAGCAGATGGCGCTGGAGCTCTTCAAGCCGTTCGTCATGAAGCGGCTCGTGGACCTCTCCCACGCGCAGAACATCAAGTCGGCCAAGCGCATGGTCGAGCGCGCCCGCCCGGTGGTCTGGGACGTCCTGTCCGAGGTCATCACCGAGCACCCGGTGCTGCTCAACCGCGCGCCCACGCTGCACCGCCTCGGCATCCAGGCCTTCGAGCCGCAGCTCGTCGAGGGCAAGGCCATCCAGATCCACCCGCTCGTCTGCACCGCGTTCAACGCGGACTTCGACGGCGACCAGATGGCCGTGCACGTGCCGCTGAGCGCGGAGGCGCAGGCCGAGGCCCGCATCCTCATGCTCTCGAGCAACAACATCCTCAAGCCGGCCGACGGGCGGCCCGTGACCATGCCCACCCAGGACATGATCATCGGGATCTACCACCTGACGACCGAGCGCGAGGACGTGCACGGGGCGGGGCGGACCTTCTCCTCGGTCGCCGAGGCGATCATGGCCTTCGACGCGCGGGAGCTGCACCTCAACGCCCCCGTGCGGATCCGGTTGTCCCAGGTGGTGCCGGACGAGGCCATGACGGCGGGCCTGCCCGAGGACTGGCAGCAGGGCGACGACCTGGTCGTGGCGACGACCCTCGGCCGTGCCCTGCTCAACGAGGCGCTGCCGGCGGACTACACGTTCGTCAACGCCGTCGTGGACAAGAAGCGGCTGTCGGCGATCGTCAACGACCTCGCCGAGCGCTACCCGAAGGTCCAGGTGGCCGCGACGCTGGACGCCCTGAAGGAGGCCGGCTTCCACTGGGCCACCCGCTCGGGGACCACCGTCTCCATCGCCGACGTCGTCTCCCCGCCCAACAAGCAGGAGATCCTCGAGCGCTTCGAGGCGAAGGCGGAGAAGGTCCAGCAGCAGTACGAGCGGGGCCTGATCACCGACGACGAGCGGCGCCAGGAGCTCATCGAGATCTGGACCCAGGCGACCAACGAGGTGGCCAAGGACCTCGAGGCCGCCATGCCCACGCACAACACCATCCACCGGATGGTGTCGTCGGGGGCGCGGGGCAACTGGATGCAGATGCGCCAGCTCGCCGGCATGCGCGGCCTCATGGCCAACCCGAAGGGCGAGATCATCCCGCGCCCGGTCAAGGCCAGCTTCCGCGAGGGCCTGTCCGTGCTGGAGTTCTTCATCACCACGCACGGCGCCCGCAAGGGCCTGGCCGACACGGCGCTGCGGACGGCGGACTCCGGGTACCTCACCCGGCGCCTGGTCGACGTCTCCCAGGACGTCATCGTCCGCGAGCCGGACTGCGGCACCGAGCGCGGCCTGGTCATGCCCATCGCGGTGCGGGGGGCCGACGGCACCCTGCGCCGCCACGACGACGTCGAGACCAGCGTGTACGCCCGCGTGCTCGCCGCCGACGTCGAGGCGGACGGCCAGGTCGTCCTGGGGGCGGGCGAGGACCTCGGCGACGTGGTCATCGACCACCTCGTGACCCAGGGCGTGGAGTCGATCAAGGTGCGCTCGGTGCTGACCTGCGAGTCGCGGGTGGGCACGTGCGCCAAGTGCTACGGGCGCTCGCTGGCCACCGGCAAGCTCGTGGACATCGGCGAGGCCGTCGGCATCGTCGCGGCCCAGTCGATCGGCGAGCCGGGCACCCAGCTCACGATGCGCACCTTCCACACCGGTGGTGCCGCGAGCGAGTCCGGTGACATCACGCACGGCCTGCCGCGCGTGGTGGAGCTCTTCGAGGCGCGCACCCCCAAGGGTGTGGCCCCGATCTCGGAGGTGGCCGGCCGGGTCGCCGTCGAGGAGACCGACAAGGGCCGGCGCCTCCTCATCACGCCGGACGACGGCTCGGAGGAGATCGCCTACCCGGTGAGCAAGCGCTCGCGCCTGCTCGTCCAGGACGGCCAGCACGTGGAGGTGGGGGAGAAGCTCGTCCAGGGCGCCATCGACCCCAAGCAGGTGCTGCGCATCCTCGGGCCCCGGCAGGTGCAGATCCACCTCGTGGACGAGGTCCAGGAGGTGTACCGCAGCCAGGGCGTGTCGATCCACGACAAGCACATCGAGGTCATCGTCCGCCAGATGCTCAAGCGGGTGACGATCATCGAGTCCGGTGACGCCGAGCTGCTGCCCGGCGAGCTCGCGGAGCGTGCGCGCTTCGAGGAGGAGAACCGGCGCGTGGTGGCCGAGGGCGGGCAGCCGGCCTCGGGTCGCCCGGAGCTCATGGGCATCACGAAGGCGTCGCTCGCGACGGACTCGTGGCTGTCGGCGGCCTCCTTCCAGGAGACCACCCGGGTGCTGACGAACGCCGCCATGGAGGGCCGCAGCGACCCGCTGCTGGGCCTGAAGGAGAACGTCATCATCGGCAAGCTCATCCCGGCGGGCACGGGCCTGGCCCAGTACCGCAACATCCGGGTGGAGCCGACCGAGGAGGCGAAGGCGACGATGTACTCGGTGCCGGGTTACGACGACGTCGACTACGCCCAGTTCGGCCTCGGCAGCGGGCAGGCGGTCCCGCTGGAGGAGTTCGACTACGGCAGCAGCGACTACCGCTGACGCCGCACCGCGTGCGGCGGGAGGGTCCCCTCGCGGGGGCCCTCCCGCCGCGTGCCCAGCCCCGGGGGGCCGTTTTGACCCCCCTCAGCTCAACGGGTAGCCTCGATGGTGCTCGGGACGAGCCTGCCTGCTGCGCCCATCGACCGGTGGAGGGCAACGGAGTCCGTCCCGCGTGACACGCCCGACCTCGTGGGTCGGCGGTGGCTACCGCAGCGCCCGCCACGGCGGCGAGCGACAGCCGATATTCCGACTGAACGAACATGGAGACAGGGTGCCCACGATCCAGCAGCTGGTCCGCAAGGGTCGGCAGGACAAGGTCGCCAAGACCAAGACGCCGGCGCTCAAGGGCAGCCCGCAACGGCGCGGCGTGTGCACCCGCGTCTACACCACCACCCCCAAGAAGCCGAACTCCGCGCTGCGCAAGGTGGCCCGCGTCCGCCTGACCAGCCAGATCGAGGTCACCGCCTACATCCCCGGTGTCGGCCACAACCTCCAGGAGCACTCGATCGTGCTCGTCCGCGGCGGCCGCGTGAAGGACCTCCCCGGTGTGCGCTACAAGATCGTCCGGGGGTCGCTGGACACCCAGGGCGTGAAGAACCGCAAGCAGGCTCGCAGCCGCTACGGCGCGAAGAAGGAGAAGAGCTGATGCCGCGCAAGGGCCCCGCCCCCAAGCGTCCCCTCGTGGTCGACCCGGTCTACCAGTCCCCGCTGGTGACCCAGCTCGTCAACAAGGTGCTCCTCGACGGCAAGAAGTCCGTCGCCGAGAGCATCGTCTACGGCGCGCTCGAGGGTGCTCGCGCCAAGTCGGGCAACGACCCGGTCGTGACGCTCAAGCGCGCGCTCGACAACGTCAAGCCGGCCCTCGAGGTGCGCTCCCGGCGCGTCGGCGGCTCGACGTACCAGGTGCCGATCGAGGTGCGGCCCAGCCGCTCCACGACCCTCGCCCTGCGCTGGCTCGTGAGCTACTCCCGCCAGCGCCGCGAGAAGACGATGACCGAGCGCCTCATGAACGAGATCCTCGACGCGAGCAACGGCCTCGGTGCTGCGGTGAAGCGCCGCGAGGACACCCACAAGATGGCCGAGTCGAACAAGGCCTTCGCGCACTACCGCTGGTGATCCCAGCGCCGAGCGCGCCGTGCGGTCCGGCCTTCCCGGACGCGACCCCGTCTAGCCCAGGGAAGAGGCAGTAGAACGTGGCACTCGACGTGCTGACCGACCTCCACAAGGTCCGCAACATCGGCATCATGGCGCACATCGACGCCGGCAAGACCACGACGACCGAGCGGATCCTGTTCTACACCGGGATCAACTACAAGATCGGCGAGGTCCACGAGGGCGCCGCCACGATGGACTGGATGGAGCAGGAGCAGGAGCGGGGGATCACGATCACCTCGGCGGCCACCACCTGCTTCTGGAACGACAACCAGATCAACATCATCGACACCCCGGGCCACGTCGACTTCACGGTCGAGGTGGAGCGCTCGCTGCGCGTCCTCGACGGTGCCGTGGCGGTCTTCGACGGCAAGGAGGGCGTCGAGCCCCAGTCGGAGACGGTGTGGCGGCAGGCGGACAAGTACGACGTCCCCCGCATCTGCTTCGTCAACAAGATGGACAAGCTGGGCGCCGACTTCTACTTCACGGTCCAGACCATCGTGGAGCGCCTGGGCGCCGAGCCCCTGGTCATGCAGCTGCCGATCGGTGCGGAGAACTCCTTCACCGGCGTCATCGACCTGGTCCACAACCGCGCCCTCACCTGGCGCGGCGAGGTCAAGAAGGGCGAGGACTACACGATCGAGGAGGTGCCGGCGGACCTCGCGGAGAAGGTCGAGGAGTACCGGCACAAGCTCATCGAGCGCGTCGCCGAGTCCGACGAGGCGCTGCTGGAGAAGTACCTGGGCGGCGAGGAGCTGACCCCGGAGGAGATCAAGGGCGCCGTCCGCAAGCTGACGATCGCCAGCGAGGTGTACCCCGTCTTCTGCGGCTCGGCGTTCAAGAACAAGGGCGTGCAGCCCATGCTCGACGCCGTCATCGACTACCTGCCGTCCCCGCTGGACGTGCCGGCCGTCGAGGGCCACGCGGTGGGCAAGGAGGAGGAGCACATCACGCGCGAGGCCGACGCCGGGGCCCCGTTCTCCGCGCTCGCTTTCAAGATCGCCTCGCACCCCTTCTTCGGCAAGCTCACCTACGTCCGGGTGTACTCCGGCCGCGTCGCCTCCGGCTCGCAGGTCGTGAACTCGACCAAGGGCAAGAAGGAGCGCATCGGGAAGCTCTTCCAGATGCACTCCAACAAGGAGAACCCGGTCGACGAGGCCCGCGCGGGCCACATCTACGCGATGATCGGGCTGAAGGACACGACGACGGGCGACACGCTCTCCGACCCGCAGTCGCAGGTCGTGCTGGAGTCGATGACCTTCCCCGAGCCGGTCATCCACGTCGCGATCGAGCCCAAGACCAAGGCCGACCAGGAGAAGCTGGGCACGGCGATCCAGAAGCTGGCCGAGGAGGACCCGACCTTCCAGGTCCGCCTCGACGAGGAGACCGGCCAAACGGTCATCTCCGGCATGGGCGAGCTGCACCTCGACATCCTGGTGGACCGCATGCGCCGGGAGTTCAAGGTCGACGCCAACGTCGGCAAGCCCCAGGTCGCCTACCGCGAGACCATCCGCCGCAAGGTGGAGAAGGTCGACTACACCCACAAGAAGCAGACGGGTGGATCGGGCCAGTTCGCGAAGGTCCAGGTCACCATCGAGCCCCTGGACACGGCCGAGGGCGACCTCTACCAGTTCACCAACGCGGTGACCGGTGGCCGCGTGCCGCGCGAGTACATCCCCAGCGTCGACGCCGGCATCCAGGACGCGATGCAGCAGGGCGTGGTCGCGGGCTACCCGCTCGTCGGCGTGAAGGCGACGCTGGTGGACGGCGCGGCGCACGACGTCGACTCCTCGGAGATGGCGTTCAAGATCGCCGGCTCGATGGTGCTCAAGGAGGCCGTCCGCAAGGCGGACCCGGTCCTGCTGGAGCCCGTCATGGGCGTCGAGGTGCGCACCCCGGAGACGTACATGGGTGACGTCATCGGTGACCTCAACTCCCGCCGCGGCCAGATCCAGGCCATGGAGGACGCCAGCGGAGCCAAGGTCGTCCGCGCGCTCGTCCCGCTGTCGGAGATGTTCGGCTACGTCGGGGACCTGCGGTCCAAGACCCAGGGCCGCGCCGTCTACTCCATGCAGTTCCACTCCTACGACGAGGTTCCGCGGAACGTCGCCGAGGAGATCGTCAAGAAGGTCCGCGGGGAGTAGTCCCCCGACCGAGCCGCACGACGGCCCGTCTGGCACCCTGGATCAGACGGGCCCCAACGGCCACCCGCCCGATCCACCGGGTCGGGGAAGACACCAGTCCCGAGGAGGACCCCCAGTGGCGAAGGCGAAGTTCGAGCGGACTAAGCCGCACGTCAACATCGGCACGATTGGTCACATCGACCACGGGAAGACGACGCTCACCGCGGCGATCACCCGCGTGCTGCACGACAAGTACCCGGACCTGAACCAGGCATCGGCGTTCGACCAGATCGACAAGGCTCCGGAGGAGCGCCAGCGCGGTATCACCATCTCGATCGCGCACGTCGAGTACCAGACCGAGGCGCGCCACTACGCCCACGTCGACTGCCCGGGTCACGCGGACTACATCAAGAACATGATCACGGGTGCGGCGCAGATGGACGGCGCCATCCTCGTGGTCGCGGCCACCGACGGCCCGATGCCGCAGACCAAGGAGCACGTCATCCTGGCCCGCCAGGTCGGCGTCCCCTACATCGTCGTGGCGCTCAACAAGGCCGACATGGTCGAGGACGAGGAGCTCCTCGAGCTCGTCGAGATGGAGGTGCGCGAGCTCCTCTCCCAGTACGAGTTCCCCGGCGACGACGTCCCCGTCGTGCGCGTCTCGGCGCTGAAGGCCCTCGAGGGCGACGCCGAGTGGGGCGAGCGGCTCATGGAGCTCATGAACGCGGTCGACACCGCGATCCCCGAGCCCGAGCGCGCCGTCGACCAGCCCTTCCTCATGCCGATCGAGGACGTCTTCACGATCACTGGTCGTGGCACCGTCGTCACCGGTCGCATCGAGCGCGGCATCCTCAAGGTCAACGAGACGGTCGAGATCGTCGGCATCCGCGAGAAGTCGCAGTCGACGACCGTCACCGGCATCGAGATGTTCCGCAAGCTGCTCGACGAGGGCCAGGCCGGCGAGAACGTCGGCCTCCTGCTCCGCGGCCTCAAGCGCGAGGACGTCGAGCGCGGTCAGGTCGTGTGCAAGACCGGCTCGATCACCCCGCACACGGAGTTCGAGGCGAACTCCTACATCCTGTCCAAGGACGAGGGTGGCCGGCACACGCCGTTCTACAACAACTACCGTCCGCAGTTCTACTTCCGGACCACGGACGTGACGGGTGTCGTCAGCCTGCCCGAGGGCACCGAGATGGTCATGCCCGGTGACAACACCGAGATGACCGTCCAGCTCATCCAGCCGATCGCCATGGAAGAGGGCCTCAAGTTCGCGATCCGCGAGGGTGGCCGCACCGTCGGCGCCGGCCGGGTCACGAAGATCCTCAAGTGACCTGAGCGGCGCGAGCCGCTGAGGGGCCAGTGAACGGGGTGGACCGCCAACGGTCCACCCCGTTCCGCTGAGGGGGCCGTTGGAGATCGCCGAATTGGCCAAGCCGCCCTCCGTCTGGCAGACTGGTCCGGTTGCTGCGCGCCGTCGATGCGGTGGGTTCTGCCCAACGCCAGGTGAGCGGGTACCGGAGCCAGTCCCAGGGGCTGCGCCGGTCACGATCGGAACAAGACCACACCGGGCAACCGACACGGGTGGATCGCGCCTCGCGGGCGCGACACGCCCGACCTCGGGGGTCGGGGCTGGGAGACCAGTCCCGCACCGCGCACGAGTCAGTAGCGGTACGAAGAGAGAGAGTCAGACGACGCCATGGCGGGACAGAAGATCCGCATCCGGCTCAAGGCCTATGACCACGAGGTCATCGACAGCTCGGCGCGCAAGATCGTCGACACGGTGACCCGGACGGGCGCCTCTGTCGCCGGGCCCGTGCCGCTGCCGACGGAGAAGAACGTCTACTGCGTGATCCGCTCGCCGCACAAGTACAAGGACAGCCGCGAGCACTTCGAGATGCGCACCCACAAGCGCCTCATCGACATCATCGACCCCACGCCGAAGACGGTCGACTCGCTGATGCGTCTCGACCTGCCCGCGGGTGTCGACATCGAGATCAAGCTCTGAGGGACAGCACACGATGAGCGACAGGCAAGTGCGAGGGGTGCTCGGCACCAAGCTCGGTATGACCCAGGTGTGGGACGAGGCCAACCGCCTCGTGCCGGTCACCGTGGTGCAGGCCGCGCCGAACGTCGTCACCCAGGTCCGCACCACCGAGACCGACGGCTACCAGGCCGTGCAGCTGGCCTTCGGGACCATCGACCCGCGCAAGGCGAACCAGCCCGCGTCCGGGCACTTCGCCAAGGCCGGGGTGGCGCCGCGGCGCCACCTGGTCGAGCTGCGCACGACCGACGCGGCGAGCTACACGCCCGGGCAGGAGGTCACCGTCGAGATCTTCGCGGCCGGCCAGACCGTCGACGTCGTCGGCACCACGCGCGGCAAGGGCACCGCCGGTGTCATGAAGCGTCACGGCTTCGCCGGTGTCAGCGCCTCCCACGGTGCGCACCGCAACCACCGCAAGCCCGGCTCCATCGGCGGCTGCTCGACGCCCGGCCGCGTCTTCAAGGGCCTGCGCATGGCCGGCCGCATGGGCGCCGCCCGGCAGACGACCCAGAACCTGAAGGTGCACGCCGTCGACGCGGAGAAGGGTCTGCTGCTCATCGCGGGCGCCGTCCCCGGTCCCCGCGGCGGCGTGGTCCTCGTGAAGAACGCCGCCAAGGCGCGCGTCAGGGAGGCCTGAGCTCATGACCGCGACGACTGAGGCCGCTGCGCCCATCACCGTCGACGTGCGGACCGCCGGTGGCGGCACCGCCGGCACCGTCGAGCTGCCGGCCGAGCACTTCGGCGTCCAGACCAACATCCCCCTGATCCACCAGGTGGTCGTGGCCCAGCTCGCCGCCGCGCGGCAGGGCACCCACGACACCAAGAACCGCGGTGAGATCAGCGGCGGCGGCAAGAAGCCCTACAAGCAGAAGGGCACCGGCCGCGCCCGCCAGGGCTCGCTGCGCGCCCCGCAGTTCACCGGCGGTGGCACGGTCCACGGGCCGACGCCGCGCAGCTACGTGCAGCGCACCCCCAAGAAGATGAAGGCCGCCGCCCTGCGCGGTGCGCTCTCCGACCGCGCCCGCCACGGCCGCGTGCACGTCGTCGACGGCTTCGCCGTCGGTGAGGTGCCCTCGACGAGGACCGCGGTGAACCTGCTGGCCGAGGTCAGCCAGCGCCGCCACGTGCTCGTGGTGCTCGCCCGCGGCGACGAGCTGGCCCGCAAGAGCCTGCGCAACGTCGAGCGCGTGCACCTGCTGCCGGCCGACCAGCTGAACACCTACGACGTGCTCGTCTCCGACGACGTCGTGTTCACCCGGGCCGCCCTCGAGGCCTTCGTGGCGGGTCCGGCCAAGGGCCGCGGCGCCACCGCCGTGGCGACCGAGTCCGAGGCCGCCTCGCTCGCGGCCGCCGAGGGGAGCGCCCAGTGAGCATCGTCGGCAACGTCCAGAAGGACCCGCGCGACATCCTGCTCGCGCCGGTCGTCTCCGAGAAGAGCTACGGGCTGCTCGACGAGGGCAAGTACACCTTCCTCGTCGACCCGTCGGCGAACAAGACGGAGATCAAGGTCGCCGTCGAGCGCGTCTTCGGCGTGAAGGTGGCCTCCGTCAACACCGCGAACCGCCAGGGCAAGCGCCGCCGCACCAAGTTCGGCATCGGCCGGCGCAAGGACACCAAGCGGGCCATCGTGACGTTGCGCGAGGGCACCATCGACATCTTCGGCGGTTCGGCCGCCTGACGCGGCCGATCGCAGGACCTACGAGTCGGAGACGAACTCACCATGGGAATCCGCAAGTACAAGCCGACGACGCCGGGCCGGCGCGGCGCCAGCGTCGCCGACTTCGTCGAGGTCACGCGCGCGCAGCCGGAGAAGTCGCTCGTGCGTCCCCTCACCAAGAGCGGCGGTCGCAACAGCTCCGGCCGGGTCACGACGCGCCACCACGGTGGCGGCCACAAGCGCGCCTACCGGGTGATCGACTTCCGTCGCCACGACAAGGACGGCGTGCCGGCGAAGGTCGCTCACATCGAGTACGACCCCAACCGCACCGCCCGCATCGCCCTGCTGCACTACGTCGACGGCGAGAAGCGCTACATCATCGCGCCGCACCGGCTCAAGCAGGGTGACCGCATCGAGAACGGCCCCACGGCCGACATCAAGCCCGGCAACAACCTGCCGCTGCGCAACATCCCCGTCGGCACGGTCGTCCACGCCATCGAGCTGCGGCCCGGCGGCGGCGCGAAGATCGCCCGCTCGGCCGGCGCGAGCGTCCAGCTCGTGGCCCGCGAGGGACAGTTCGCCCAGCTGCGGATGCCCTCCGGTGAGATCCGCAACGTCGACGTCCGCTGCCGCGCCACCATCGGCGAGGTCGGCAACGCCGAGCAGTCCAACATCAACTGGGGCAAGGCCGGGCGCCTGCGCTGGAAGGGCCGCCGGCCCACCGTCCGCGGCGTCGCCATGAACCCGATCGACCACCCGCACGGTGGTGGTGAGGGCAAGACGTCCGGCGGTCGCCACCCCGTGAGCCCGTGGGGCCAGCCTGAGGGCCGCACGCGGCGTCCGGGCAAGGAGAGCGACAAGCTCATCGTCCGCCGCCGCCGCACCGGCAAGAAGCGCTGATAGGAGCACGGCCACCATGCCTCGCAGCCTGAAGAAGGGCCCCTTCGTCGACGACCACCTGCAGAAGAAGGTGGACGACCAGAACGAGAAGGGTACGCACACCGTCATCCGCACGTGGTCGCGACGCTCCATGATCACGCCGGACTTCCTCGGCCACACGATCGCGGTGCACGACGGGCGCAAGCACGTGCCCGTGTTCGTCACCGAAGCGATGGTCGGGCACAAGCTCGGCGAGTTCGCGCCCACGCGCACCTTCCGCGGTCACGAGAAGGACGACCGCAAGGGCCGTCGCCGCTGAGCCGAGCGAACCCGCCCGGCCCGTCCGGGCGGGCGCCGGCGGAAGACGCTGGCAGCCCACCACGTTGAGACTCGAAGAAGAAGGCAGGACAGGGATGGAAGCCAAGGCGCAGACGCGGTACCTCCGCGTCACGCCCCAGAAGGCGCGCCGAGTCGTCGACCTGATCCGGGGCAAGCAGGCCACCGAGGCGGTCGCCGTGCTCCAGTTCGCCCCCCAGGCGGCGGCGGAGCCGGTGCGCAAGCTCGTGGAGAGCGCGATCGCGAACGCCCGGTTCCTGGCGGACAAGCACTCGCAGGCCTTCGACGAGCGCGACCTGGTCGTGCAGACGGCCTACGTGGACGAGGGACCGACGATGAAGCGCTTCCGCCCCCGCGCCCAGGGCCGCGCCGGCCGGATCCTGAAGCGCACCAGCCACATCACGGTGGTCGTGGCCCCGCCGGCCGACGGCGCCAAGAAGACGAGGAGGACCCGCTAGTGGGACAGAAGGTCAACCCGCACGGGTTCCGACTGGGCATCACCACCGACCACAAGAGCCGGTGGTTCGCCGACTCGACGCGTCCGGGGCAGCGGTACTCGGACTACGTCAAGGAGGACGTCGCGATCCGCCGCCTCATGTCCAAGGGCATGGAGCGGGCCGGCATCTCCAAGGTCGAGATCGAGCGCACCCGCGACCGCGTGCGCGTCGACATCCACACCGCCCGCCCGGGCATCGTCATCGGGCGGCGCGGCGCGGAGGCCGACCGCATCCGCGGCGAGCTCGAGAAGCTGACCGGCAAGCAGGTGCAGCTCAACATCCTCGAGGTCAAGAACCCCGAGGTGGACGCCCAGCTCGTCGCGCAGGGCATCGCCGAGCAGCTCGCCAGCCGCGTCTCCTTCCGACGCGCCATGCGCAAGGGGATGCAGACCTCGCTGCGCTCCGGCGCCAAGGGCATCCGGGTGCAGTGCTCCGGCCGCCTCGGCGGCGCTGAGATGAGCCGCTCGGAGTTCTACCGCGAGGGTCGCGTGCCGCTGCACACCCTCCGCGCGAACATCGACTACGGCTTCTACGAGGCCCGCACCACCTTCGGCCGCATCGGCGTGAAGGTGTGGATCTACCAGGGCGACGTGACCAGCCGCGAGCTCGCTCGCGAGCAGGCCACCGCCCCGCGCGCCCCCCGCCGCGGTGAGCGCAGCGAGGGTCCCCGCGGCGGCGGTCGCCGCCCGCGCACCCAGGGGAGCGAGCCCACCACCGCGCCCGTCGCCGAGGCGACCGCCGGCGGTGGCGAGGCCGGTGTCGTGACCGAGCAGCCGGCCACCGGCAAGAGCCCGAACTCGACGGAGGCCTGACCGTGCTGATCCCACGTCGCGTCAAGCACCGCAAGCAGCACCACCCGCGCCGCACCGGCGCGGCGACCGGCGGCACCCGCGTCACCTTCGGTGAGTACGGGATCCAGGCGGTCGAGGGCGGCTACATCACGAACCGGCAGATCGAGTCGGCTCGTATCGCGATCACCCGTCACATCCGCCGTGGTGGCAAGGTCTGGATCAACATCTACCCGGACCGGCCCCTCACGAAGAAGCCCGCCGAGACCCGCATGGGCTCCGGCAAGGGCTCGCCGGAGTGGTGGATCGCCAACATCAAGCCCGGACGCGTCATGTTCGAGCTGTCGTTCCCCAACGAGAAGGTCGCTTCGGAGGCGCTGACCCGCGCCATCCACAAGCTGCCGGTGAAGTGCCGGATCGTCCGGCGCGAGAGTGGTGAGGCGTGATGGCAGTCGGCACGAAGGGCCTGGCCCCCGAGCAGCTGCGCGACTTCGACGACGCGCGCCTGGTCGAGGAGCTGCGCAAGGCCAAGGAGGAGCTGTTCAACCTCCGCTTCCAGTCCGCGACCGGGCAGCTGGAGAACAACAGCCGCCTGCGGGCCGTCAAGCGCGACATCGCGCGGATCTACACGACCATGCGGGAGCGCGAGCTCGGGATCACCGAGGCGCCCGCCACCCAGGAGACGGAGGGGGCCAAGTGAGCGAGAACACGTCGCAGGAGGCCGCGACCACCGCCCCGGCGCGCGGCTACCGCAAGACGCGTCGTGGCTACGTGGTCAGCGACAAGATGCAGAAGACGGTCGTGGTCGAGGTCGAGGACCGCGTCAAGCACCCGCTGTACGGCAAGGTGCTGCGTCGCACGAGCAAGGTGAAGGCGCACGACGAGGTCAACACCGCCGGTGTCGGCGACCTCGTGCTGATCGCCGAGACCCGGCCGCTGTCCGCGACCAAGCGCTGGCGCGTCGTCGAGGTCATCGAGCGCGCCAAGTGATCGTCGGCGGCCCCCGGGCCGCCGGCACTCCGTCCACATCAGTTCGGCCAGGCTCGCGCCCCGTCGGCCCAGTCGGGGCACGAGAACCAGCGCGACGAAGGAGTAGAGAGTGATTCAGCAGGAGTCGCGGCTCAAGGTCGCCGACAACACGGGTGCCAAGGAGATCCTCTGCATCCGCGTGCTCGGCGGCTCGGGCCGCCGCTACGCGGGTATCGGCGACGTCATCGTCGCCACCGTGAAGGACGCCATCCCCGGTGGCAACGTCAAGAAGGGCGACGTGGTCAAGGCCGTCGTCGTCCGCACCACCAAGGAGCGCCGTCGCGCGGACGGCTCCTACATCCGCTTCGACGAAAACGCCGCGGTGATCCTCCGCAACGACGGCGACCCGCGCGGCACCCGCATCTTCGGTCCCGTGGGCCGCGAGCTGCGCGAGAAGCGGTTCATGCGGATCATCTCGCTGGCTCCGGAGGTGCTCTGAGATGGGGAAGATGCGGATCAAGAAGGGTGACCTCGTGCAGGTCATCACCCGCGTCCGCGGTCGCCGCAACGCCGACGGCACCAAGACCTCCGACCTCGGCAAGCAGGGCAAGGTGCTGGACGTCTTCCCGGAGACCCAGCGGGTCCTGGTCGAGGGCGTCAACCAGATCAAGCGGCACACCAAGGCGGGCCCGGGCAACCAGGGCGCCGGCGGCATCGTCGTGCGCGAGGCCCCGATCCACGTCAGCAACGTGCAGCTGGTCGACCCGGAGACGAACAAGCCGACCCGCGTCGGCATCCGCACCGAGACCGCGGAGGCGGACGGCGCCACGCGCGTCCGGCGCATCCGCGTCGCCAAGCGCTCGGGTAAGGACATCTGAGATGACTGAGACGATCGAGACCGCGCGCACGCTGCCGCGCCTCAAGCAGCGCTACCGCGAGGAGATCCGCAGCGCCCTCCAGGAGCAGTTCGGCTACCCCAACGTCATGCTGATCCCCGGCCTGGTGAAGGTCGTGGTCAACATGGGCGTCGGCGAGGCCGCTCGCGACTCGAAGCTCATCGACGGCGCCGTCCGGGACCTCACGGTCATCACCGGGCAGAAGCCGCAGGTGACCCGCGCCCGCAAGTCCATCGCACAGTTCAAGCTGCGCGAGGGCATGCCCATCGGTGCGCACACCACGCTGCGCGGTGACCGGATGTGGGAGTTCCTGGACCGCCTGCTGGCCCTGGCGCTGCCGCGCATCCGCGACTTCCGCGGCCTCTCGCCGAAGCAGTTCGACGGCAACGGCAACTACACGTTCGGCCTCACGGAGCAGTCGATGTTCCACGAGATCGACCAGGACCGGATCGACCGCGTCCGCGGCATGGACATCACGGTCGTGACCACAGCCAAGAGCGATGAGGAGGGCCGGGCGCTGCTGCGTCTCCTGGGCTTCCCCTTCAAGGAGAACTGACCGTGGCGAAGACGGCTCTTGTCAACAAGGCGGCCCGCAAGCCGAAGTTCGCGGTGCGCGCCTACACCCGGTGCCAGCGGTGCGGCCGGCCGCACTCGGTCTTCCGCAAGTTCGGCATCTGCCGCATCTGCCTGCGGGAGATGGCACACCGTGGCGAGCTGCCCGGTGTGACCAAGAGCAGCTGGTGACACCGGTGCTGCTGAACCACCTCGACGTGACGACGCCGCAGGTCCACACCGCGCAGTGCGGTGCGGAAACCCCGGCGAGGAAGGGCGGGCGAGCCCGATGACGATGACCGACCCCATCGCGGACATGCTGACGCGTCTGCGCAACGCCAACTCGGCGTACCACGACAGCGTCACCATGCCGTACAGCAAGCTGAAGTCCCACATCGCGGAGATCCTCCAGCAGGAGGGCTACATCGACGCCTGGAAGGTCGAGGACGCCGAGGTCGGCAAGAAGCTGATCATCAGCCTCAAGTTCGGCCCCAACCGGGAGCGGTCGATCGCAGGTGTGCGCCGGGTCTCCAAGCCCGGCCTGCGCGTGTACGCGAAGTCCACCAACCTGCCGCGGGTGCTCGGCGGCCTGGGCGTGGCGATCCTGTCCACGTCGTCGGGCCTGCTCACGGACAAGCAGGCGGCCAAGAAGGGCGTGGGTGGGGAAGTCCTCGCCTACGTCTGGTGAGAGGGGAGAGAACATGTCGCGCATCGGCCGACTCCCCGTGCCCGTGCCTGCCGGCGTGGATGTGACCATCGACGGCAGCTCGGTCACGGTCAAGGGCCCCAAGGGGTCCCTCACGCACGTCGTCGCAGAGCCCATCACCGTCGAGCGCGGTGAGGACGGGACCATCCAGGTCGCCCGCCCCAACGACGAGCGCACCGCCAAGGAGCGCCACGGCCTGACCCGCACCCTGATCAACAACATGGTGCTGGGTGTGACCGAGGGCTACGTCAAGCGCCTGGAGATCCACGGCACCGGGTACCGCGTCACCGCCAAGGGGCCGGACCTCGAGTTCGCCCTCGGCTTCAGCCACCCCGTCGTCGTGCGCCCGCCCGCCGGCATCACCTTCGCGGTGGAGAACCAGACCCGCTTCTCGGTGCAGGGCATCGACAAGCAGCTGGTCGGCGAGGTGGCCGCCAACATCCGCAAGCTGCGCAAGCCGGACCCGTACAAGGGCAAGGGCGTGCGCATCGCCGGCGAGACGATCCGCCGCAAGGTCGGGAAGGCTGGTAAGTAAGTCATGTCGCTTGCTGTGAAGCGGACCCAGAAGGGCAGCGCGGCCGCTCGCGGTCGCCGGCACCTGCGCGTGCGCAAGAAGGTCGTCGGCACCACCGAGCGCCCCCGCCTCGTCGTGACCCGTTCGGCGCGGCACGTCTTCGTGCAGGTCATCGACGACACCGTCGGCAGGACCATCGTCTCGGCCTCCACCATGGAGGCCGACCTGCGCGCCTCCGAGGACGCCAAGTCGGCCAAGGCCCACCGCGTCGGCCTCCTCGTGGGCGAGCGCGCCAAGGCTGCCGGCATCGAGGCCGTGGTCTTCGACCGCGGCGGCAACCGCTACGCCGGTCGTGTGGCAGCCATCGCCGACGGCGCCCGCGAAGCCGGCCTGGCCCTGTGAGCACCCTGCGAGAGATGAGGAACGCCTGATGCCTGGACCCCAGCGCCGCGGCGCCGGCGCCGGTGCGGCCGGTGGCGGCGACAACAACCGCCGCGACGGCCGTCGCGACGGCGGCCGCGACAACCGTCGCGGCGACAGCTCGGACCGCAGCAACTTCGTCGAGCGCGTGGTGACCATCAACCGCGTGGCGAAGGTCGTCAAGGGCGGTCGTCGCTTCAGCTTCACCGCCCTCGTCGTCGTGGGCGACTCCGACGGGACCGTCGGCGTCGGCTACGGCAAGGCCAAGGAGGTGCCCGCGGCCATCGCCAAGGGCGTCGAGGAGGCCAAGAAGAACTTCTTCAAGGTGCCCCGCATCCAGGGCACCATCCCGCACCCCGTGCAGGGCGAGAAGGCCGCGGGCGTGGTCATGCTGCGCCCGGCGTCCCCCGGTACCGGCGTGATCGCCGGTGGTCCGGTGCGCGCGGTGCTCGAGTGCGCCGGCATCCACGACGTGCTCAGCAAGTCCCTGGGCAGCGACAACGCCATCAACATCGTCCACGCGACGGTGGAGGCGCTGCGCGGCCTGGAGCGCCCGGAGCAGGTCGCGGCCCGTCGCGGGCTGCCCGTGGACGCCGTCGCCCCGGCGGCGCTGCTGCGGGCCCGGGCGGAGGGGGCTGCCTGATGGCTCAGCTCAAGGTCACCCAGGTCCGCTCGGAGATCGGTGGCAAGCAGAACCAGCGGGACACGCTGCGCAGCCTCGGGCTGCACCGCATCGGCGACGTCGTCATCAAGGACGACCGTCCCGAGTTCCGCGGCATGGTCCGCGCGGTGGCCCACCTGGTCACCGTCGAGGAGGTCGAGTGACGATGGCGAACGACTCCGTCCTGAAGGTGCACCACCTGCGCCCCGCGCCCGGAGCCAAGACGGCGAAGACGCGCGTGGGCCGCGGTGAGGCCAGCAAGGGCAAGACCGCTGGTCGCGGTACGAAGGGCACCAAGGCGCGCTACGCCGTGCCGGAGGCCTTCGAGGGTGGGCAGATGCCGCTGCACATGCGGCTGCCCAAGCTCCGCGGCTTCAAGAACCCGTTCCGCGTCGAGTACCAGGTCGTGAACCTGGACCGCCTCGCGGCGCTGTACCCCCAGGGGGGCGCGGTGACCGTCGAGGACCTCGTGGCCAAGGGCGCCGTGCGCGCCGGTCACCCGGTCAAGGTGCTCGGCACGGGTGAGGTCTCGGTGGCGCTGCAGGTGAGCGCCCACCGCTTCTCCGCGAGCGCGGAGCAGAAGATCGCCTCTGCCGGCGGGTCCACGACCCAGCTCTGACAGGCAGCCCGACGCGGCGGCTACGGACACCTCACGGGGCTGTCGGTAGCCGCCGCGTTACTGTTCTGGGGCGGTAGGGTCGTGGCCCCGGAGGAGCACCCTCCGGGGCCCGGCACCCGTGCCACGCCCGAAGCGCCACCCACCAGCGTCAGCTCTCCGCCGTCACGGCGGTGCAGGAGGTCACGTGCTCACCGCTTTGGCCCGCGCGTTCCGCACGCCGGACCTGCGCCGGAAGCTGCTCTTCACGCTCGCCATCATCGTGCTCTTCCGGCTGGGTTCGTTCATCCCCACGCCAGGGGTCAGCTACAGCGCCGTGCAGCAGTGCCTGACGCTGGCGCAGACGGGCAACAGCCTGCTGGGGCTGGTCAACCTCTTCAGCGGGGGTGCCCTGCTCCAGCTGTCGGTCTTCGCGCTCGGGATCATGCCCTACATCACCGCGAGCATCATCATCCAGCTGCTCACGGTGGTCATCCCGCGCTTCGAGGAGCTGAAGAAGGAGGGGCAGACCGGCACCGCGAAGCTCACGCAGTACACGCGGTACCTCACCATCGCCCTGGCGATCCTGCAGTCCACGACCTACGTCTCCATCGCCCGGGACCCCTCCCGCCTCTTCGGCACGCAGTGCAGCGCGCAGGTCGTGCCCGACCAGCGGGTGCACGTCCTGGCCCTCATGGTGCTCACCATGACCGCCGGCACCGGCCTGGTCATGTGGCTGGGCGAGCTGATCACCGAGCGCGGCGTCGGCAACGGCATGTCGCTGCTGATCTTCACCTCCATCGCGGCGACCTTCCCCACCTCGATCTGGGCGATCGGGCAGCAGAACGGCTACGGCATCATGGCCGCGGTGATCCTGATCGGCCTCTTCATCGTGGCCGCCGTGGTCGCCGTCGAGCAGTCCCAGCGGCGGGTGCCGGTGCAATACGCCAAGCGCATGGTCGGCCGGCGCATGTACGGGGGCACCAGCACCTACATCCCGCTGAAGGTCAACATGGCCGGGGTCATCCCGGTGATCTTCGCGTCGTCGCTGCTCTACCTGCCGGCGCTCGTCTCGCAGTTCAGCGACCCCAGCGAGGGCTGGGTGCGCTGGGTGCAGACGTACCTGGTGCGCGGGGACCACCCGCTCTACATGGCCGTGTACTTCGGCCTGATCATCTTCTTCGCGTACTTCTACGTCGCCATCACGTTCAACCCGGACGAGGTGGCAGAGAACATGCGAAAGTACGGCGGCTTCATCCCGGGTGTGCGCGCGGGCAAGCCGACCGCCGAGTACCTCGACTACATCCTCACCCGCATCACCCTGCCCGGTGCGCTCTACCTGGGCCTCATCTCCCTGGTGCCCCTGATCGCCCTGGTGCTCTTCCAGGCGGACCAGAACTTCCCCTTCGGTGGGACGTCGATCCTCATCGTCGTCGGCGTGGGGCTGGAGACGGTGAAGCAGATCGAGTCCCAGTTGCAGCAACGGAACTACGAAGGGTTCTTGCGATGACGCGTCTCGTCCTCCTCGGTCCGCCAGGTGCCGGCAAGGGCACCCAGGCGGCCCGCCTCGCCGAGCGGCTCGGCGTCCCGGCCATCTCCACCGGGGACATCTTCCGGGCCAACGTGGCCCGCAAGACCGAGCTCGGCGTCGCGGCCAAGGAGTACATCGACGCGGGCAAGTACGTGCCGGACTCCGTCACCAACGCCATGGTCCGCTCCCGCCTGGCCGAGCCGGACGTCGCGGACGGCTTCATCCTCGACGGCTACCCCCGCACCACGGACCAGGTCCGCGAGCTCGACGACATGCTCGCCGCCTCCGACAGCGCGCTGCGGGCCGTGGTGGAGATCACCGCGGACGCCGACGAGCTCGTGCGCCGACTCGTGCACCGGGCGACCGTGCAGGGCCGCAGCGACGACACCGAGGACGTCATCCGCACCCGCCAGGAGCTGTACCTGCAGCAGACGGCCCCGCTCGTGCACGTCTACGCCGAGCGCGGTCTGCTGCGCAGGGTCGACGGCCTCGGCAGCGTCGACGAGGTGACCCGGCGACTGGTCGACTCCCTCGGCGAGGGGGAGTCCTGAACCCCGTCGCGGCGAGCGCGGGCACCGCGGTGGTGGGGGTGCGCCGGTGAGCGTCTTCTCCCGCGAGCGCATCGAGTGGAAGACGCCGGAGCAGGTGCTGCTGATGCGCCGGGCGGGGCTGCTCACCGCCGCGGCGCTGGAGGCCGTGCGCTCGGCGCTGCGCCCCGGGGTGACCACCGCCGACCTCGACGCCGTCGCCGCCGCCGTCATCCGTGACGGCGGCGGCGAGCCGTCGTTCCTCGGTTACCACGGCTATCCGGCGACGCTGTGCGTCTCGGTCAACGAGGTCGTGGTGCACGGCATCCCTGGTTCCCGGGTGGTCGCCGAGGGCGACGTCGTCTCCGTGGACTGCGGCGCGATCGTCGGCGGCTGGCACGGCGACTCCGCCTTCACCGCCATCGTCGGTGAGCCGCTGCAGGACGCCGACGCGGAGCTCGTGGAGATCACCCGCGGCGCGTTGTGGGCCGGCATCGCGGCGCTCGACGGCCGCGGCCGGCTCGGGGACGTCGGTGCGGCGGTCGAGGACGCCGTCGGCGGACGCCTGGGCATCGTGGACGGCTACACCGGTCACGGCATCGGCACGGCGATGCACCAGGCCCCGGAGGTCCTCAACTACCGGGTGCGCGAGCGCGGGCCCCGCGTCAAGCCGGGGCTCTGCGTGGCGGTGGAGCCGATGTGCACGCGCGGGTCGGAGGACACCGAGGTCCTCGCCGACGACTGGACCGTCGTGACGGCCGACGGGTCCCGGGCGGCGCACTGGGAGCACACGGTGGCCGTCCTGGAGGACGGTCTGTGGGTGCTCACCGCGCCGGACGGCGGTGCGGCGGAGCTGGCGGCCCGCGGTGTCCGCATCGCGTCCCTGGCCGGCGCCGGCTGATCCGCCGCACCGCCGTCCGGCTGCGATTTCGCCTCTCGTCGCGCGTCCCCTAGACTAGATCCTCGGTCCGCCCTGTCTGCCGCTCGAACGGTTCGCCTGCTCCTCGGCACGGGTGCGAGTCCAGACAGAGCACCTGAGGAACCCGACGGAAAAGCGGAGGACATGCCGAAGAAGGACGGCGTCATCGAGATCGAAGGCACCGTGATCGAGGCCCTGCCGAACGCGATGTTCCGCGTCGAGCTGAGCAACGGCCACAAGGTGCTCGCCCACATCTCCGGGAAGATGCGTCAGCACTACATCCGCATCCTCCCCGAGGACAGGGTCGTCGTCGAGCTCAGCCCCTACGACCTGTCCCGCGGGCGCATCGTCTACCGCTACAAGTGACCCCACTGGCCGCCTCCCCCCGCACGCCCCGACCCGGGCGGAGCGGGGCGGTGGCACGACCGGAGACGTGATGAAGGTCAAGCCCAGCGTCAAGAAGATCTGCGACAAGTGCAAGGTGATCCGCCGCCACGGGCGCGTCATGGTCATCTGCGAGAACCTGCGCCACAAGCAGCGCCAGGGCTGACGCCGCAGCGGACCGCGGCAGCGGACCGCTGACGGTCCAGCACCACCAGAGCGCAGCACCCACCCGACCGGCAGGTCGGGTGACACCCCCGGTCGGAGGCCGGGGACCCGCCGGACGAGGGCGGGAGCGGTGCTGCGGCAGACCTCCGTGATGGAAGAGGAACCCACATGGCACGTCTCGTCGGCGTGGACCTGCCCCGCGAGAAGCGGGCGGAGATCGCGCTCACCTACATCTTCGGCGTCGGGCGCACCCGCGCGAAGGAGACGCTCGCCGCGACCGGCGTCAGCCCGGACACGCGCGTGCGCGACCTCGGGGACGACGACCTGGTCAGGCTGCGCGACCACATCGAGGCCAACTACCGCGTCGAGGGCGACCTGCGCCGCGAGGTGGCCGCCGACATCCGCCGCAAGGTCGAGATCGGCAGCTACGAGGGCCTGCGCCACCGCCGCGGTCTGCCGGTGCGCGGGCAGCGCACCAAGACCAACGCACGCACCCGCAAGGGCCCCAAGCGCACCGTGGCCGGCAAGAAGAAGGCGGGCCGCAAGTAGCAGCGGGCGGCTGCTGCCGCCTCCTCCGAGACCCGGGCGCCGAGCCCGGTGCTCGCCGACCCGAGGTCACGCCGACCGCGCGGACCTGCCACGTCGTTCCCCTGGAGTACATCGCATGCCCCCCAAGACCCGCACGGCCTCCGGCGCGCGCAAGCCGCGCCGCAAGGAGAAGAAGAACGTCTCCCACGGCCACGCCCACATCAAGAGCACGTTCAACAACACCATCGTCTCCATCACCGACCCGACGGGTGCCGTCATCGCCTGGGCCTCCGCCGGCCAGGTCGGGTTCAAGGGCTCGCGCAAGTCGACGCCCTTCGCCGCGCAGATGGCCGCCGAGGCCGCCGCGCGCCGTGCGCAGGAGCACGGCATGCGCAAGGTCGACGTCTTCGTGAAGGGGCCGGGCTCCGGCCGCGAGACCGCGATCCGCTCGCTGCAGGCCACCGGCCTGGAGGTCGGCGCCATCCAGGACGTCACGCCGAGCCCGCACAACGGCTGCCGCCCGCCCAAGCGCCGCCGCGTCTGAGGCGCACCGCGCAGCGGGGCGTCGTCGGGCCCGGACCGGTGCCCGCCGTCCCGCTGCGCAGTCGGGGTCGCCCAGCCGGGCGACCCCCTGCCGCGTTGCAGTACCCCGCCGGTGGACCGATGCCGTGCGGGTTCGCGGGACGTCATATGGCGGACGTCCGCGGGAAGGAACTGCCGTGCTGATCGCACAGCGCCCCACGCTCACCGAGGACGTCATCGGTGACTACCGCTCCCGGTTCGTCATCGAGCCGCTGGAGCCGGGCTTCGGCTACACCCTGGGCAACTCGCTGCGCCGCACGCTGCTGTCGTCCATCCCGGGTGCCGCGGTCACGAGCATCCGCATCGACGGCGTGCTCCACGAGTTCACCAGCGTCCCCGGGGTCAAGGAGGACGTCACCGAGCTCGTCCTCAACATCAAGAACCTCGTGGTCTCCAGCGAGCACGACGAGCCGGTCGTGATGTACCTGCGCAAGCAGGGTCCGGGCGCCGTCACCGCCGCGGACATCGCCCCGCCCGCCGGCGTGGAGGTCCACAACCCCGAGCTGCACATCGCCACGCTCAACGCCAAGGGCAAGCTCGAGCTGGAGCTGACCGTCGAGCGCGGTCGCGGCTACGTCTCGGCGCAGCAGAACAAGTCCGGTGAGCAGGAGATCGGCCGCATCCCGGTCGACTCCATCTACTCCCCGGTGCTCAAGGTGACGTACAAGGTCGAGGCCACCCGCGTCGAGCAGCGCACCGACTTCGACCGCCTCGTCGTCGACGTGGAGACCAAGCGCTCCATCGCCCCCCGCGACGCCGTCGCCTCGGCCGGCAAGACCCTCACCGAGCTGTTCGGCCTCGCCCGGGAGCTCAACGTCGACGCCGAGGGCATCGACATGGGGCCCTCGCCGACCGACGCGGCGCTGGCCGCCGACCTCGCGCTGGAGATCGAGGCGCTGGACCTCACCGTCCGGTCCTACAACTGCCTCAAGCGCGAGGGCATCCACAGCGTCGGGGAGCTCGTCTCGCGCAGCGAGGCCGACCTGCTCGACATCCGCAACTTCGGGCAGAAGTCCATCGACGAGGTCAAGGCCAAGCTCGCCGGGATGGGCCTGCACCTGAAGGACAGCCCGCCCGGGTTCGACCCGAGCGCCGTCGTCAACGACTTCGACGAGGACGACACGTCCTTCGCCGAGGACGAGCAGCTCTGACCGTCCGCCCAGCTGGAGGCGCCTGACCCGGGCGCAGCCGGAAGCACCCGAGGAGATCGACAACCATGCCCACCCCCACGAAGGGTCCGCGGCTCGGCGGCGGGCCGGCGCACGAGCGGCTCATCCTCGCCAACCTGGCGACCCAGCTGTTCGAGCACCGCAGCATCACCACGACGGAGGCCAAGGCCAAGCGCCTGCGCCCCTTCGCGGAGCGCCTGATCACGCACGCCAAGCGCGGTGACCTGGCCTCCCGCCGCCGTGTCATGCGGACCATCCGCGACAAGGGCGTCGTCCACGAGCTGTTCACGGAGATCGCCCCCACCGTGGCGCAGCGCGAGGGTGGCTACACCCGCATCGTGAAGATCGGCACCCGCAAGGGCGACAACGCGCCCATGGCGGTCATCCAGCTCGTCCTGGAGCCCCTGAGCGCGAAGCAGGCCACCGTGCGCGAGGCCGAGCGCGCCACCGCCTCGGCGGTCACCCCCGCCGAGGAGAGCGGCGGGCAGGCCACCGAGCCGAGCACCGCGGCCTCGCCCGGTGACGAGGTCGGCGAGGACACCGGCACCGTCACGACGGCCGACACCGAGCCCGGTGCGGACGCCGAGGCGGGTGGCGTCGCGCAGCCCGACACCCTGCCCGAGGACGGCGAGGGCAAGGCCTGAGCAGCCCCGCCGAGCAGCACCCCGGCGAGCCCGCCCTCCCCAGCCCGGGGAGCGGCGGGCTCGTCCGCGTGCGCCTGGACCTCGGCTACGACGGCACCGCCTTCGCGGGGTGGGCCGCCCAGCCCGGGCTGCGCACCGTCGAGGGCGTCCTCACCGACGGCCTCCAGCGGGTGCTGCGGCTGCCCGAGCCGGTGCGGCTCGTCGTCGCCGGCCGCACCGACGCCGGCGTGCACGCCACCGGGCAGGTGGTGCACGCCGACGTGCCCGCGGCGAGCTGGCAGGCCGTGCCGGGCCGCTCCGAGCGCACCCCGGCCGACGCCCTCGTGCGGCGGCTGGCGGGTGTGCTGCCCCCCGACGTCCGCGTGCAGGCCGCGGCGGAGGCCCCCGCCGGCTTCGACGCCCGCTTCTCCGCGCTGCGCCGCCACTACGCCTACCGCGTCAGCGACCACCCCGCGGGCGCACCACCGCTGCGCCGCCACGACGTGCTGGCCCACCGGCGCCCCCTCGACGCCGCAGCCATGGACGCCGCCGCGGCCGCGCTCGTCGGCCTGCACGACTTCGCGGCCTTCTGCAGGCCCCGCGAGGGGGCCACGACCATCCGCACCCTGCTGCACTACTCCTGGCGGCGCGCGGACGACGGCCTGCTCGTCGCCGAGGTCCGGGCCGACGCCTTCTGCCACTCGATGGTCCGGGCCCTCGTGGGGGCGCTGCTGCCCGTGGGGGAGGGCCGCCGCGACACCGGGTGGCCCGCGCGGGTGCTGGCGGCGCGCCGCCGCGACCCCGCCGTCGCCGTCGTGGCCGCCCACGGGCTGTGCCTGCAGCGGGTGGACTACCCGGTCGGGTCGGAGCTGGCCGCCCGCGCGCGGCAGGCGCGCGCGGTGCGGCTCCTGCCGCCCACCGGCGGCGGGGGCGGCCCGGCGCGCGAGAGCACCTGAGACCGCTCCACCGGGACGGCGGATGCGGCAGGCTGGTGCCGTGCCCACCCTCGTCGTCGTGCGCCACGCGCAGGCCCAGAACCCGCCCGGCGTCCCCGACGTCGCCCGGCCGCTGTCCGAGCGCGGCCGCCGCGACGCGGCGGCCGCCGGTGCGTGGCTCCGCGACAACGTCGATGCGCCCGGCCTGCTCGTGACCTCCCCGGCCCGGCGTGCGCAGGAGACCACCGCCGGGCTCGTCGGCGAGTGGGACGAGGTGCCGCCCGTGGTCGACGAGGAGCGGATCTACGAGGCGTCCCTCGGCGACCTCCTGCACGTGGTGCGCGGCCTGGACGAGCCGCGGCCGGTGGTGCTCGTGGGGCACAACCCCGGCCTGAGCGCCCTCGTGGAGGACCTCACGGACCACGTGCTGGAGCTGCGCACCGCGGGTATCGCCGTCGTCGCGGTGCCCTCGGACTGGGCCGACGCCGGGCCGCGGGAAGCGGAGCTCGTCGCGGTGCACACCGCCCGCGCCTGAGCCCCGCCGCCCGCCGACCGGTCCACCGCCCGGCCCGGGTGCCGGGCGGTCAGCGCCCCCGCTCGGTGCGGAGGCGGCGCTGCTCGCGCGCCAGGACCCGGTGCCGGCGCCGCTCCTCGGCCCGCAGCCGCTGGTCGGTGCGGGCGCTGGCCCGGGCCTCCTCCCGCTGCAGGGCGAGGTAGCTGTCGAGCCGTCGCCGGGGCAGGACGTCGGCGTCCACGGCCGCGAGGACCGCGCAGCCGGGCTCACCGGCGTGCCCGCAGTCCGAGAAGCGGCAGTCCGCGCTGAACTCCTCCACGTCGGCGAAGACCCGCTGCAGGCCGGCGGCGGCCTCCTGCAACCCCACCGAGCGCAGTCCGGGGGTGTCGACGAGCGCGCCGCCGCCGGGCAGCGGCACGAGCTCGCGCCGCACGCTGGTGTGCCGGCCGCGGCGGTCGCCCTCGCGCACCGCCCCGACGGCGAGCGCCTCGTGGCCGAGGAGGGCGTTGGCCAGGCTGGACTTGCCGGCGCCGGAGGGCCCGATCAGCACCGCGGTGCCCCGCAGCCGCCTCGCCAGTTCGCCGGTGCCGGCGCCGGTGGTGGCGCTGACGGCGAGCACCTCGGCACCCGGTGCGGTGAGCGCGGCCTCGGCGACCGCGGCCTCGGGGTCGGCCGCGACGTCGGCCTTGGTGAGCACGACGAGCGGGCGGGCACCGCTCTCCCACGCCAGCGCCAGCAGCCGCTCCAGGCGTCCGGGCCGCAGCCGCTCGTCGAGCGGGGCGACCACGACGACGTCGTCGACGTTGGCGGCCAGCACCTGCCCGTGGGAGTGCCCGGCGGTCGCGGCGCGGACGAGGACGGCGCGCCGGGGCAGGACGGCCGTGACGCGGGGGCCGGCGCCGGGGTCGAGGAGGACCCAGTCGCCGGTGGCGGGGGCGCTCACCGGGTCCGGTGCGAGGGCGGCGGGCACCTCGGCGCGCACGGCGCCGGCGGCGGTGACCACCTCGCAGCGGCCCCGGTCCAGGCGCACGACGCGACCGGGGACGACCCCCGGCGGCGGGGCGAGGGCGCTCAGCTCCTCGCGGCGGGCCTCGTCCCAGCCGTAGCGGGCGAGCTCGACGGCCGCGGGCGGCTCGGTGCCGGGAGCGCGGGGAGCGCCGAGGGCGCTGGAGGTGCTGGTGGTGCGGGAAGCGCTGGAGGTCTGCGGGAACTGCACGGTGGGCTCCGGGAGGTGGGGCCCGCCGCGGTCTCAGCGGCGGGCGGGCGGTTCGGGGGCGCGGTCGAGCACGACGACGGTCATGGCTGCCACCCCCTCGCTCCGGACGCCCGGCGGTCCCGGACCCCGCCGACGCTAGGACGCGCACCACCCGTCCGTCAGCTGGTTTTCCGCCGGTCCCCCCGGCGCTGCCCCGCGGATCGCAACCCCGGTGCGGCGCGCGCCCGCCGCCCGACACACTCCCGGGGTGGGCCACGTCGACATCCAGGCGGTCAGCCACGAGCTGCCCGATTCCCGTCCGCTGCTGCACGAGGTGTCCTTCCGGGTCGCGGAGGGCACGACGACCGCGCTCGTCGGCCCCAACGGCACCGGCAAGACGACCCTGCTGCGGCTGGTGGCGGGCGACGAGCCGCTGCAGGCGGGCTCGGTCGTCCGCTCCGGCGGCCTGGGCGTCATGCGCCAGTTCGTGGGATCCGTGCGCGACGCCACGAGCGTGCGGGAGCTGCTCGTCTCCGTGGCCCCGCCCCCGCTGCGGGCGGCGGCCGAGGCCGTCGAGGCCGCCGAGCTGGCGATGCTCGAGCGCGACGAGGAGCGCGAGCAGCTGCGCTACGCGCAGGCGCTCGCCGACTTCGCCGACGCCGGCGGCTACGACGCGGAGGTGCGCTGGGACGAGTGCACGACGGCGGCCCTCGGCGTGCCGTTCGAGCGCTGCCAGCACCGGCTCGTGCGGACCCTGTCCGGCGGGGAGCAGAAGCGGCTGGTGCTGGAGGCGCTGCTGCGCGGGGACGACGAGGTGCTGCTGCTCGACGAGCCCGACAACTACCTCGACGTCCCCGGCAAGCGCTGGCTGGAGGAGCAGCTGCGGGCCACGGCGAAGGCCGTGCTGCTCGTCAGCCACGACCGGGAGCTGCTGGCCGCGGCCGCCGACCGCATCGCCACCCTCGAGCCCGGCGCGCTGGGGGCGACGGCGTGGGTGCACGGCGGTTCGTTCGCGACCTACGCGGCGGCCCGCACCGCACGGGGGGAGCGGATGGAGGAGCTGCGCCGGCGCTGGGACGAGGAGCGCGTCAAGCTGCGCACCCTCGTCGTCACCCTGCGCGAGCGGTCGAAGTTCAACGACGGGATGGCCTCCCGCTACGCGGCCGCCCAGACCCGGCTGCAGCGCTTCGAGGAGGCCGGCCCGCCCCAGGCGCCGCCGGCCGCGCAGGACGTGCGGATGCGCCTGCACGGCGGGCGCACCGGCAAGCGGGCGGTCGTCTGCGAGCGGCTGGAGCTGACCGGGCTGATGCGCCCCTTCGACGCCGAGCTGTGGCTGGGCGACCGCGTGGCGGTGCTCGGCTCCAACGGGTCGGGCAAGTCGCACTTCCTGCGGCTGCTGGCCGCCGGCGGCAGCGACCCGGACACCGGGCACCGCCCGGTGGCGGGGGTGGAGGTGGCGCCGGTCGCGCACCGGGGCAGCGCGCGCCTCGGTGCCCGGGTGCGGCCGGGCTGGTTCGCCCAGACGCACGAGCAGCCCCACCTGAGCGGGCGGACGCTGCTGGACGTCCTGCACCGCGGCGACGAGCACCGCGCCGGCATGGGGCAGGAGGCCGCGGCGCGGGCGCTGGACCGCTACGGGCTGGCGGCGGCGGCCGAGCGGCGCTTCGAGCAGCTGTCCGGCGGCCAGCAGGCCCGGTTGCAGATCCTGCTGCTGGAGCTGTCCGGCGCGACGCTGCTGCTGCTCGACGAGCCCACGGACAACCTCGACCTGCACTCCGCGGAGGCGCTGGAGGCCGCGCTGGAGCGCTTCGAGGGCACCGTGGTGGCCGTCACGCACGACCGCTGGTTCGCCCGCGGCTTCGACCGCTTCCTCGTCTTCGGCGCCGACGGCGTGGTCCGGGAGGCGCCCGAGCCGGTCTGGGACGAGCGCCGGGTGGTGCGCGCCCGCTGAGGTGCCCGCCCGCCCGCGCGAGCGCCCCCCGCGGTCGCGCGTTTTGACCCCCGGTGCACGCGGCGGGTATCGTCGGATGTCGTTGTGCCCACAGGTGTGGAACCCCAGGTTCCCGCCGGGCGCCCCCGATGACCGCATCGAGAACGAAGGCCAGGCCTGTGCGCACGTACACCCCGAAGCCCGGCGACGTCGAGCGTCGCTGGCACGTCATCGACGCGGAAGACGTCGTGCTCGGCCGCCTGGCGTCGCAGAGCGCCATCCTCCTGCGCGGCAAGCACAAGCCGACGTTCGCGCCCCACGTCGACGGTGGCGACTTCGTCATCATCGTCAACGCGGGCAAGGTGGCCCTGACCGGCTCCAAGCGCGACCAGAAGCTGGCGTACCGCCACTCCCAGTACCCCGGTGGCCTCAAGGCCACCCGGTACACGGAGCTGCTGGAGAAGAGCCCGGAGAAGGCCGTCGAGAAGGCGATCCGGGGGATGCTGCCGAAGAACGCGCTGGGCCGTCAGATCCTCAAGAACCTGAAGGTCTACGCCGGTCCGGAGCACCCGCACTCTGCGCAGAAGCCGCAGCCGTACGAGTTGACCCAGGTCGCGCAGTGAGCCACTCCGCGCCCGCTGCGAACTGACTGAGGAGAACCGTGTCCGAGATCACGACCGACGACGTCGCTGAGGACATCACCGAGTCCGACGACTTCACCGGCACCTACACCACCGAGTCGGTCCAGCCGCGCACCGGTGGTTCGAGCATCATCGCCCCCGGCGCGGCCACCGGCCGCCGCAAGGAGGCCATCGCCCGCGTGCGCATCGTGCCGGGCACCGGCCGCTGGTCGATCAACGGCCGCGACCTGGAGTCGTACTTCCCGAACAAGGTGCACCAGCAGCTCGTCAACGAGCCGTTCCGGGTCACCGAGCTCGAGGCCTCCTTCGACGTCATCGCGCGCATCCACGGCGGTGGCGCGTCCGGCCAGGCCGGCGCCCTGCGCCTCGGCGTGGCCCGCGCCCTCAACGAGATCGACGTCGAGGCCAACCGCCCGTCGCTGAAGAAGGCCGGTTTCCTCACCCGCGACGCCCGGGTCAAGGAGCGCAAGAAGGCCGGTCTGAAGAAGGCCCGCAAGGCGCCGCAGTACAGCAAGCGCTGATCCACCGTGCCGGTCCCGACGGACCGGCACGACCGCCCAGAGCCGGGCGGTGCCCGCGGCCGAGCCGCGAGACGACGAACGGCCCCGGGGGCTACCCGGGGCCGTTCGTCGTCGTTGCACACCGAGACGGAGGAGGACGGCGTGGGCCGACTGTTCGGCACCGACGGCGTGCGGGGCCTGGCGAACGTGGACCTGACCGCCGAACTGGCGCTGGGGCTGGCCGTGGCGGCCGCCGGCGTCCTCGCGCCCGGGGACCCGGCGCGCCGGGGACGTCCCCGCGCGGTGGTGGGGCGCGACCCCCGGGCCTCGGGGGAGTTCCTGTCCGCCGCCGTCGTCGCGGGCCTGGCCAGCGCCGGCGTGGACGTCGAGGACGTCGGCGTCCTGCCCACGCCGGCGGTCGCCCACCTCGTCGCCGCCCGCGGCGCCCACTTCGGGGCCGTGCTCTCCGCCTCCCACAACCCCATGCCGGACAACGGCATCAAGTTCTTCGCGCGCGGCGGGGCGAAGCTGCCCGACAGCGTCGAGGACGAGATCGAGCGCCGGCTGGGCACCGGCCCCGGTGCGCGGCCCACCGCGGCGGGCGTCGGCAGGGTCGCCCGCGGCGGCGACGTCGAGCGCGCCGCCGCCGACACCTACGCCGCGCACGTGCTGGCCACCCTGCCCGGCCGCCTCGAGGGCCTGCACGTCGTCGTGGACTGCGCCAACGGCGCCGCCAGCGAGGTCGCCCCCCGCGTGCTGCGGGCCGCGGGGGCGCGCGTCACGGCGCTGTCCGCGGCACCGGACGGCTACAACATCAACGAGGACTGCGGCTCCACCCACCTGGGTGCGCTGCAGGAGGCCGTGGTCGGCCTCGGCGCGGACGCCGGCATCGCCCACGACGGGGATGCGGACCGCTGCCTGGCCGTGGACGCCCGCGGGCAGGTCGTCGACGGCGACCAGATCATGGCGGTGCTGGCCCTCGGCATGCTCGAGGCGGGCACCCTCACCGACCGCACCCTCGTCGCGACCGTGATGAGCAACCTCGGTCTGCGGCTGGCGATGGAGCGCGAGGGCGTGCACCTGGTGGAGACCGCCGTGGGCGACCGCTACGTCCTCGAGGCCATCAGCGAGGGCGGCTACAGCATCGGCGGCGAGCAGTCCGGGCACGTCGTGCTGCCCGCGCACGCCACCACCGGCGACGGCCTGCTGACGGCGGTGCAGCTGCTGGGCCGGATGGCCGGCACCGGCCGCTCGCTGGAGGACCTCGCCGCCGTCGTGCAGCGCCTGCCGCAGGTCCTCGTCAACGTCTCCGGCGTCGACAAGGGCCGCGCCGCCTCCGACCCCGGGGTGCTGGCGGCCGTGCGCGACGCCGAGGCGGAGCTGGGCGCCACCGGCCGCGTCCTGCTGCGCCCCTCGGGCACCGAGCCGCTGGTGCGGGTCATGGTGGAGGCCGCGGACCCCGAGCACGCCCAGCACGTCGCCGACCGGCTCGCCGACGTCGTCCGGCACCGCCTGGGCCTGCAGCGCGTCGGCTGAGGCCCGCACCGAAAACCCGTGGCGGGGCCCGGGCGCGCGGTGCCGTACTGGAGCGGTGAGCACCTCGGCGCCGAGCGCCGCCACCGCCGCCACGGCCCCGCCGGGGTCCCTCGTCCGCGAGGTCGTCACCGCCCGCACCGGCTCGCCGGGGTTTCAGGCGTGGACGGCCCGCTGGTTCGGCACGTGGTGGGCCGAGCACGTGGCGGGGTCCTCGGCCGGCCGGCCCGACCCGGGGCTCGACAGCCGCGACGAGGCCGAGGCGGAGCTGCACAGCGACGACGGCCTCACCGCCACCCACCTGCTGCTCGCCCTCGGCCCCGCGGGTGAGGCCGTGGGAGCCGCCCGCCTCGACCTCCAGCTCGTCGACAACACCCACGTCGCCGACCTGGAGGTGGCCGTGGCCCCCGCCCACCGCCGCCGCGGCGCGGGCAGCGCCCTCGTGCGCCGCGCCTGCGAGCTGGCCCGCGCCGAGGGCCGCACCCGGCTGCGGGTGGGCGTGGCCCACCCCGTGGAGGTCGAGGGGACCCCGCCCGGCGCGCTCGCCGCGGAGCGCTGGGGACTGCCCGTCGCGCTCGTGGAGGCGCGCCGCCAG
>NZ_BAABIL010000006.1:0-22394 GCF_039542765.1 Kineococcus glutinatus | reverse complement strand
CGGCGTACAGCTCCGCGAAGCCGGCACCGTCGTCGGCGACCGCGAACCCCGCGCTCACGGACACCGGCACCGCCGCGGCGCCCACCGGCACCGGGTCCGCGGCCAGCGCGGCGCGCACCGCCTCCCCGCGCTCCAGGGCGCACGTGCCGTGGCAGCCCGGCAGCAGCACCGCGAACTCGTCGCCGCCGAGGCGGCCCACGACGTCACCGGGGCGGGAGCGCTCGAGCAGCCGGCGGGCCACCGCGCGCAGCACCTCGTCCCCGGCGGGGTGGCCGTGGGTGTCGTTGACGGCCTTGAAGTGGTCCACGTCCAGCAGGAGCAGCGCGAGACCGCCGTGCCGGGGCAGCTCCGCGAGCAGCTCCTCCGCCCGCTCGTGCAGGACGCGGCGGGTGGCCAGGCCCGTCACGGCGTCGGTGCCGGCCTGCTCCCGCAGCCGGGCCGTCAGCCGCTCCTCCCGGTCGCGGGCCCGCACCAGCAGCCACGTCATCACCGCCAGGGTGCACGTCACGCTGGCGACGTCGGTGACGGCGCCCTCCGGCGGGCGCAGCAGCCCGCTCAGCACCGCGTCGGCCACGACCACCTGCACCAGCACCGCCCACGCCACGGGTGCGCGCAGGTAGGAGGCGGCGTAGAGCACGGGCCAGCACAGCCAGATCTGGCCGCCGACGCTGGCGTCGGAGCTGGTTAGGCCCAGGGTGAGGGTGACGGCCGTGACGATCGTCGGCACGGTCGCCCAGAAGGCACCCGGCAGCCGGTGCGGGCTGCGCCGCGCCACCCAGCCGATCGCCAGCAGCACCCCGCTGACCGACAGCGCGAGGACCTTCGCGAGCAGGCCGCCGGCGTAGGAGGGCACGGCCAGGCACAGGACGGCGTTGACGGCGCCGGCGACCAGCGCGAAGACCGCGCCCGCGCGGGCCGCGGCCACGTGGTCGCGCGGCTGCAGCAGCTCCCGGACCCGCACCCCGAGGACATCGGCACGGCGCCGACCCCACCTGACGGCCCGGTCGGGTGACCTGCGCCGCTCGCGCCCCGCCGCGGCAGGGGCGGTGCGCCGCGGGCAGGACGCCGATCTCGGCGTGCATGGTGCGGGCGGGGGTGGGTAGATGGGGGGCAGGGAGGACCGCACCTGCGGGTCCTCGCCGACGGACACCGACCCGGAGGAGATGCAGTGCCCAGCGTCATCGAGACCATCGACGTGGACGTCCCCGTCCGCACCGCGTACAACCAGTGGACGCAGTTCGAGTCGTTCCCGAACTTCATGAGCGGTGTCGAGTCGATCCAGCAGGTCAGCGAGACCCTGACCCACTGGAAGACGAAGATCGCCGGGGTGGAGCGCGAGTTCGACGCGCAGATCACCGAGCAGCACGCCGACGAGCGGGTCGCGTGGAAGAGCGTCGACGGCAAGGACCACGCCGGTGTCGTGACCTTCCACCGGATCTCCGACGACAAGACCAAGGTCACCGTGCAGCTCGACTGGGAGGCCGAGAGCCTCGTCGAGAAGGCCGGTGCCGCCCTCGGTGCCGACGACCGCCAGGTGAAGGCCGACCTCAAGCGCTTCAAGTCCTTCATCGAGGAGCGCGGCGCCGAGACCGGCGCGTGGCGCGGGGACGTCCAGCCCCCCAAGTGAGGACCTGACGCCCGGGGACGGGCGGGAGCAACCGGAGGGGCGGTCGCCGCGGCGACCGCCCCTCCGCACGTCCGGCGGCGGCTCAGCGGGGCAGGGCGGCGAGCTGCTCCAGCATCCACGGGCTGAACGGCGTCGCGTCGGCGGCCACCTCGGCCCGCAACCCGTCCATCCCCACCCAGCGCCAGTCGCCCACCTCGTCCGGGGCGGGTGCCAGCGGGCCGAGCAGCCGGGCCGTGAAGACGGGGCACACCTCGTTCTCCACGGTGCCGTCGTCCATCACCGCCCGGTAGCGGAAGTCCGGCAGTAGCGGCCGCACGTCGCCCACCCGGGCGCCGAGCTCGTCGGCGGCGCGGCGGTGCACCGCGTCCACGGGGTCCTCGCCGGGGCCGGGGTGGCCGCAGAAGCTGTTCGTCCACGCCAGCGGCCACGTCCGCTTGCCGGCCGCGCGCTGGGTGAGGAGCGTGCGGCCGGTGTCGTCGAGCAGCCAGCAGGAGAACGCCAGGTGCAGCGGGGTGTCGGCGTGGTGCACCTGCGCCTTGGGGGCGGTGCCGCAGGGCCTGCCCCGCTCGTCGAGGAGGACGACGAGCTCGACGTGCGTCGTCGCGTCCCCGGTGGCCAGGGTCGTACCGCTCATGCGGTGGGCTCCTTCGGAGTGCTGGTCAGGTCGTGCCGCGCCGGTGCCGCGCCACCGCCGGAGACCCGATGGTGCCCCCTCGCGCCGGTCCGGGCGAGCGGGGAGGGCCACCAGGTGCGGGGGCCGAGCAGCGTGACCAGCGCGGGCACCAGGACGCTGCGCACGAGGAGGGTGTCCAGCAGCACCCCGACGCCCACGATGACGCCGAGCTGGGTGAGCAGGATGAGGGGCAGGACGCCGAGGACGGTGAAGACGGCGGCCAGCAGCACCCCGGCGCTGGTGATGACGCCGCCGGTGACGGCGAGGGCGACGGCCATGCCCTCGGCGGTGCCGCGCGCGCCGGGCCGCAGCGCGGCCTCCTCCCGGGCGCGGGTGGTGAGGAAGATGTTGTAGTCCACGCCGAGGGCGACGAGGAACAGGAACGCCAGCAGCGGCACGGAGACGTCGAGGGCGGGGAAGTCGAAGACGGCGTCGAACAGCCAGCGGCTGGCGCCCATCGCGGCGGCGAAGGACAGCACGACGGTCGCCACCAGCACCACCGCCGCCACCAGCGAGCGCAGCACGAGCACGAGGACGACGAGGACGACGGCGAGCACGAGGGGTGCGACGACCCGCTGGTCGCGGTCGGCGGCGAGGGCGGTGTCGTAGGTGGTGGCGGTGGTGCCGCCCACGACGGCGTCCGGGTCGGCGGCGTCCAGGGCGGTGCGCAGCCGCGCGATGGTGGCGTCGGCCTCCTCGGTGCCGGGCCCGGCCTCCAGCACCGCGTCGACCTGCACCACGTCGCCGGGGGCGGTGCCGGCGGCGGTGCCCGGGCGGGCGCTGGCGATGCCTGCCACGGCGGCGGCGGCCTCGGCCACGGCCGGGGCGCGCTCGACGGTGGTCATCACGGCCAGGGGCTCGCCGGACCCGGCGGGGAAGGCCTCGGCCAGCACCTCCTGCCCGACGAGGGACTCGGGGCGCTCGCGGAACTGCTGGGTCTGCGACAGGCCCACGTTCTGCCCGACGACGCCGGTGGCGAGCGCGGCCAGGACCAGCACGGCGCCGGTGCCGACGAGGGCGGGGCGGCGGCCGACGCCGCGCGCGACCTTGGCCCACAGCCCGCTGCGGGTGGGGTCCTCGGAGCCGACGCGCGGCACGAAGGGCCAGAACAGCCAGCGGTCGAACAGCACGAGCGCGGCGGGCAGGACGACGAGGCCGAAGAGGAGGGCGGTGGTGATGCCGAGGGCGCCGGCGATGCCGAGGTTGCGGTTGCTGGTGAGGTCGGCGGCGGTGAGGGTCAGCAGGCTGAGCACGACGGTGCCGGCGCTGGCGACGATCGCGGGGGCCGCCGAGCGCAGCGCCCGGCGCATCGCCTGGTGCCGGTCGGCCTCGTGGCGCAGCTCCTCGCGGTAGCGGGCGATGAGCAGCAGGGCGTAGTTGGTGCCGGCGCCGAAGACGAGGATGCTCACGATGCCGGTGGTGGAGGGGCCGATGCCGATGCCGGTGGTGCGGTCGAGGATGGTCAGCAGCGAGGCCGCCACCTGGTCGCCGATGCCGACCACGGCCAGCGGCACGATCCACAGCACGGGCGAGCGGTAGGTCACGAGCAGCAGCAGCGCGACGACGACCGCGGTGGTCGCCAGCAGCGTCACGTCGGCGCCCTCGAAGACGCGGCCGAGGTCGGTGGTGAAGCCCGCGGGGCCGGTGACGTAGGCGGTCAGCCCGTCGGGGAGCTCGCGCAGCCGTTCGCGCATCTCGTCGACGGCGGCGGCGGTGGCGTCGTTGCCGGCGGGGCCGGCTTCCAGCGGCACGGTGACGAGGGCGGTGCCGCCGTCGGGCGAGGGGACGGGCGGGGAGGTGCGCCCGCCGGTGGCGAGGTCGGCGAGGGCGCCGGTGGTCTCGGCGACGGCGCCCAGGTCCTCGGCGGTGAGGGCGCCGCCGTCGTCGCGGGTGACGACGACGAGGGCGGGTTCGGTGGCGGCGTCGGGCAGCTGGTCCTGCAGGGCGGCGGCGCGGCTGGACTCGGCGCTGGCGGGCAGGCCGCCGGTGGGCTCGCCCTCGGGGGCCTCGCCGCGCAGGGCGAGCACCCCGACGCTGATGAGCAGGGCGAGCACGACGACGAGCCACGCGGTGCCCCGTCCGACGAGCTTGCCCAGTGCGGTGGTCACGGTCGCCTCCCGGCGGTGGTTCGTCTCAGCAATTGCTTCGATGGTGGGAACTTCCTATCATCAAGCTATGAGGAGGTCGTCATGGGGTCAAGCGGGCCGATGCGCGACAGTGGGGCCGTGAGCACCCCGTCCACCGAGGACCGCGACGCCCGGGTCCCCGCGGCCGACGACCCCGCCGGCCCTCCCGCCCGCACCGCGGGGAACCCCGCCGACGCCGTCGTCGGGCTGCTGCAGGCGCTCACCATCGAGTCCCAGCGCTTCGCCGAGGTCTTCGCCGACGCCCACCGGCTGCACCCCACCGACCTCAGCGCCCTCGCGCACATCTCCAAGGCCATGCAGGGCGGCGGCGCGCTGACGGCCGGGGAGCTGTCCCGGGTGCTCGTGCTCAGCACCTCGGCCACCACCGCGCTGGTGGACCGCCTCCAGCGCGCCGGGCACGTCGAGCGCGTCCCCGACCCCCTCGACCGCCGGCGGGTGCGGGTGCAGATGACCCCCTCGGCCCAGCAGCTGGCCCGCGCCTTCTTCTCCCGCCTCGGGCTGCGGGTGCGCGACCTCCTGCTCTCCTACCCCGAGCGGGACCTGGAGTTCCTGCAGGACGTGCTCGGGAAGGTGGTGGGGGTGGCGCGGTCCGCCGCGGACGAGGCGCGGGCGGACGCGCCCGGCCCCTCCTGACCCGCGCGCCACCGCGCGTCCCACCCGCCTCCCGCCCCTGTCCCACCCGCCTCCCGCCCGCAGCCCACCGGACCGCTTCGACGAGGCACCCGAGCCGTTGGTGCCTACCATCGAGGAGCAGTGCCTCGCTGAGCTCACAGCGTCGTGGTCGTCGAGGTGTGGTGGGTGGTGGTCCCCGTGCGCGCGCGCGCCCCGCGGGACGCCGCGGCGTCCGCGGCGTCGCAGTCGCCCGACGTCCGGGTGCGCCCGGCCGGTGCGGGCGCACCCCTGCGGCCGGAGGCCGGGCCCCGGCCGGACGACGGGCCGGTCCTGGCCCACGTCACCTGGTCGGGCACCGCCGACGCCGCCGACGCCGTGCTCGCCCACCTGCAGCAGCACCTCGGCATGGACCTGTGGGCGCTCACCCGGGTGGAGCACGGCACCCAGCGGGTGCAGGCCGCCCGCTCCGGCACCCTGCGGATCCCCGCCGGCACCGAGCTGCCGTGGATGGACGCCCTGAGCCGGCAGGTGCTGGCCGGTGCCGCGCCCCGCGTCGCCACCGACGCCAGCGTCGAGATGGCCTTCGCCGCCGCGGGCGTCGACCGGCGCTTCCGGGTGGGCGCCTACGTCGTCGTGCCGCTGGTCGGCGAGGACGGCCGGCTGCTCGGCACCCTCTGCGGGCTGTCCGCCGCGGCGCAGCCGCCCGCCCTGGCCGGCGAGCTGCCCCTGGTGGAGCTGCTGGCCCGCCTGCTCGGCACGCTGCGGGCCAAGGAGGAGTTCGCCGCCGAGCGCTCGGCGGAGGCGGCCGCCGCCTACGCCGTGGCCGAGCGCGACTCCCTCACCGGCCTGCTGAACCGCCGCGGCTGGCAGCGCGCGCTGGGGGCGGAGGACCAGCGCTGCCTGCGCGGCGGGCGGTGCAGCGCCGTGGCGGTGGTCGACCTCGACGGGCTCGGCGAGGTCAACGAGAGCCGTGGTCACGAGGTCGGCGACGAGCTGCTCGTGCTGGCCGCGCAGGTGCTGCAGACGACGGTGCGCCCGTGCGACGAGGTCGCCCGCATCGGTGGGGACGAGTTCGCGCTCATCGCCGCCGACGCCGGCGCCGACGGCGTGCACGCGTGGACGGCGCGGCTGAGCACGGCGCTGGCCGCCGCCGGGGTGGAGGCCACCGGCGGGGCGGCCGCCAGCGGTGCCGAGCGCCGGCTGTCGGAGGCGTGGCGCGCCGCCGAGGACGCCATGCTCGCCGACAAGCACGCCCGGCGCGGTCCGCGGCGGCGCTCCCCGCGCCCGGTGCCCTGAGCTCGTGGCCCGGTGGTCTGAGACCGGGCCGCGGCGAGCGGTGCGGGGAGGCCCTGCGGCGGGGCGGGCCTCAGGCCTCCGCGGCGAGGTCCCCGGCCAGCGCCCGGGCGACGGCGGCCTCGCCGGCGTCGAGGCCCTCGTAGTCGTGGACGGCGTTCTGGTGGACCTGCTGGTCGATCCAGCGGGTGTGCAGCTCCCAGGCGGACTGCTTCGTCGTGCCGAGCGCGTCGCCGATCTGCGTCCAGGTGGCGCCGGCGGTGCGGGCGGTGCGCACGGCGAGCTGGCGGCCGTAGCCGGCCTTGCGGGCGATGACCTCGCCGAGGGCCAGCAGCTCCAGCGCCTCGTCGCGGTCGAGGGGGGCGGGACCGGCGGTGCGGTCACCCAGCGGGTCGTCGCCCTCCACGAGGGAGTCCCGGGCCCTGAGGACCTCGTAGCGGGCGACGGCGGCGTGCAGGCTGAGCCTGCTCTCGAGTTCGTCGACGGTGACCACGACGTCCAGCCTCGCGTCAGGACGCCCTGACGTCAAGGGGTGGGCGCCGGTCCGCCCCTCACGCGCCGACGTAGGCGGCCAGGTGCTCGCCGGTGAGGGTGGAGCGCGCGGCGACGAGGTCGGCGGGCGTGCCCTCGAACACGACGAGGCCGCCGTCGTGGCCGGCGCCGGGACCCAGGTCGATGATCCAGTCCGCGTGCGCCATGACCGCCTGGTGGTGCTCGATGACGACGACCGACGTGCCGGAGTCCACGAGCCGGTCCAGCAGGCCGAGGAGCTGCTCGACGTCGGCCAGGTGCAGGCCGGTCGTCGGCTCGTCGAGGACGAGGACCCCGCCCTTCTGCCCCATGTGCGTGGCCAGCTTCAGCCGCTGCCGCTCCCCGCCGGAGAGCGTGGTGAGCGGCTGGCCGAGGGTCAGGTAGCCGAGGCCGACGTCGGCCAGGCGGGCCAGGACCGCGTGCGCGGCGGGCGTGCGCGCCTCGCCCGCGGCGAAGAACCCCGCGGCCTCGGTGACCGACATGGCGAGCACCTCGCTGATGTCCCTGCCGCCGAGGTGGTGCTCCAGCACCGCCGCCTGGAACCGACGCCCCTCGCACTCCTCGCAGGTCGTGGCGACCCCGGCCATCATCCCCAGGTCCGTGTACACGACGCCGGCGCCGTTGCAGGTGGGGCAGGCGCCCTCGGAGTTCGCGCTGAACAGCGCCGGCTTCACGCCGTTGGCCTTCGCGAACGCCTTGCGGACGGGTTCCAGCAGCCCGGTGTACGTCGCCGGGTTGCTGCGCCGGGAGCCGCGGATCGCGCCCTGGTCGACGGAGACCACCCCCTCCCGGCCCGACACCGAACCGTGGACCAGCGAGCTCTTGCCCGACCCGGCCACCCCGGTGACGACGACCAGCACCCCGAGCGGGACGTCGACGTCGACGTCGCGCAGGTTGTGGCTGGCCGCGCCGCGGACCTGGAGCGCACCGGTGGGCGTGCGCACCGCGGCCTTGAGGGATGCGCGGTCGTCGAGGTGCCGGCCGGTCGGGGTGCCGCTGGCCCGCAGCGCCTCGACGGTGCCCTCGAACACCACCTCCCCACCGGCCGTCCCGGCGCCGGGACCGAGGTCGACGACGTGGTCGGCGATCGCGATCGCCTCGGGTTTGTGCTCCACGACGAGCACCGTGTTGCCCTTGTCCCGCAGCCGCAGCAGCAGCTCGTTCATCCGCTGGATGTCGTGCGGGTGCAGCCCGGTCGTCGGCTCGTCGAAGACGTACGTGACGTCGGTGAGCGAGGAGCCGAGGTGGCGGATCATCTTGGTGCGCTGCGCCTCCCCGCCCGACAGCGTGCCCGAGGGCCTGTCGAGGGAGAGGTACCCCAGCCCGATCGCCGCGAACGAGTCGAACAGGTGCTGCAGCCCGCCCAGCAGCGGCGCCACCGAGGGCTCGTCGAGCTCGCGGACCCACGCGGCCGCGTCGCTGATCTGCATCGCGCAGACGTCGGCGATGTTCCTGCCCCGGATCCTCGACGAGCGGGCCTCGGGGGCGAGCCGGGTGCCCTCGCAGTCGGGGCAGGTCGTGAACGTCACCGCCCGCTCCACGAACCGGCGGACGTGCGGCTGCAGCGCGTCGACGTCCTTGGTGAGCATCGACTTCTGGATCTTCGGGATCACGCCCTCGTAGGTGAGGTTGATCCCCTCGACCTTGACCTTGGTCGGTTCCTTGTGGAGCAGGTCGTGCAGCTCCTTCGCCGTGTACCTGCCGATCGGCTTGTCCAGGTCGAGCCCGATGCCCTGGAAGAGGCGCCCGTACCAGCCGTCCACGCCGTAGCCGGGGACCAGCAGCGCTCCCTCGTTGAGCGACCTGCTCCGGTCGTACAGCGCGGTGTGGTCGATGTCGTTGACGGTGCCCATGCCCTCGCAGCGCGGGCACATCCCGCCGAGGCGGTTGAACGTCGCCTTCTCCGCCTTCGTCCTGTCGCCGCGCTGGACGGTGATCGCGCCGCTGGCCCGCACCGAGGGGACGTTGAACGAGAACGCCCCGGGGCCGCCGATGTGCGGCTCCCCGAGCCGGCTGAACAGGATGCGCAGCATCGCGTGGGCGTCGGTGACGGTGCCGACGGTGGAGCGGGGGTTGGCGCCCATCCGCTCCTGGTCGACGATGATCGCCGTCGTCAGCCCGTCGAGGACGTCGACGTCGGGCCGCGCCAGCGTCGGCATGAAGCCCTGCACGAAGGCGCTGTAGGTCTCGTTGATGAGCCGCTGCGACTCCGCCGCGATCGTGCCGAACACCAGGGAGCTCTTGCCCGAGCCGGAGACGCCGGTGAACACCGTCAGCCGGCGCTTGGGGATCTCGACGCTGACGTCCTTGAGGTTGTTCTCCCGCGCGCCCTGCACGCGGATCAGGTCGTGGCTGTCGGCGGCGTGCGGCTCCGGCGGGCGCCCGTCGGGCCCGGTACCCGTCCCCGTCGTCGTGGCCCTGCCCATCGCGCCTCCGTCCGTCCGCCGCGGGCCCAGCCTGTCGGTGGGCCGGGCGGGTGCGCAACCACCCGCCCGGCCGGCGAGGCGGTCAGCGGCCCGGGTGCGCGGGTCCTCCCGCGGCGGGGCGGCGGCTGCGCTCCACGGCCGCGGCCTGCAGGCAGCGGCGGGCGGAGGTGGAGAGCGCGGTGACCAGCACGACGGTGAGCGCGGTGGCGATCGCGAAACCGGGCTGGGACCGCACCAGGAGGGCCCTGGCCTCGGGGTTCAGCGCCGACATGACCACCGAGGTGGTCACCGTGGCCACCAGCGCGGCGAGCGTCGTGCCGCCCACGGCGCGGGCCAGCCGCTCCGGCTGCCGCAGCCGGCTGCCGCGCACCTGCAGCACGAGCAGCGCGGCCAGGCACAGGGCGGCGGCGCTCAGCCCGAAGGCGTCGGTGAGGCGCGAGAGCAGGCCGACGACCTCCGGTGCCCGGCCGGGGACGGGGGCGGTGCGCCACGCCACGTCCCACGCCAGCCACAGCGAGGTGAGCACGAGGGTGCCGACCGCCGCCGTCCAGCGGGCCTGCCGGGCGGCCAGCTCCCGCTGCAGCTCGCCCGCCACCTCCTCGGGGGCGCCGAACTCCGCGACGGCGCGGGCCTCGGCCTCGGCGGGGGTCAGGCCCTCGGCGACGAGCGCCGCGGTGGCGTCCTGCAGGCCGTCGCGGACCTCCTGCAGCATGTCGCGCCGCACCCGCAGCGGGCCGCGCAGCCGGTGGCGCAGGTCGGCCGCGAGCGCCTCGGCCGGCGAGGGCCCCGCCAGCGGGGGTGCGGCGCTCACGAGGCCGCCTCCTCGGTGCCGAGCACCCCGCCGACGACGCTGGTGAACTCCCGCCAGCGCTGCCTGGAGGCGGCCAGCTCGCCCCGGCCGGCGCGGGTGAGGCGGTAGGTGCGCCGCCGGCGGCCGTCGACGAGCCCCCACGACCCCTGGACGAAACCGTCGCGCTCCAGGCGTCGCAGGGCGGGGTAGACGCTGCCGGTGTTGAGCGCGAGGGCGCCGCCGCTGCGCAGCCGCACGGCGTCGATCACGGCGTAGCCGTGCTGCGGGGCGTCCTCCAGCACGGCGAGGACGAGCGATTCCAGGTGGCCGCGCAGGGCCTCGGCATCCACCGCACGAGCCTAACCCCGGTGTCGGCTGCCGTCATGTGTAGACAGCTGACATGAGCGGTGCGTAGCGTTTCGTTGCATGGAGGTTCCCGCAGCCCCACCGGTCCCCGCGCCGGCGCACCAGGACGCTCCGGCACCGCCCGACGTCGTCCGCCGCCCCCGCGCCACCTGGCAGCTGTTCCGCGCCGTCCTGCTCCTGCACGCCGCGGTCGCCTGCGCCCAGCCGCTCCTCGCCGGCTCCTACTTCGCCGGCAACCTCGACGCCATCGGCGTCCACGGGGTGCTCGGCACCCTGCTGGGCCTGCTGGCCCTCGTGCAGCTCGTGGCCGCCGTGCTGCTCTGGTACCCCGGCCGCGGCCCGTGGTGGCCCGCGGTCGCCACCGTGGCGCTGTTCCTCGCCGAGGGTTTCCAGATCGGCATCGGCTACGAGCGCGACCTCGGCCTGCACGTCCCGCTCGGCGTCGGGATCGTCGCGACGCTCGTCGCGCTGGCCGCGTGGTCGCTGCGGTGGCGCCCGCAGCCGCGCCGCCGGCCCGGGCGGGGCGCGCGGTGAGACCGCTCGGGCGGCGCGACCTGCTGCGCGCCGCGGGGGGTTCGGCCGCGCTGCTGCTCACCGGGTGCGGGTCGCTGCGCGAGCGCACCGGGACCCTGCTGGCCAGCGCCGGGGACCTGCCGCGGGCGTTCACCGTGCCGCTGCCGGTGCCGGCGGTGCTGGAACCGGTGCGCCGCACCGCCGATGCCGACGAGTACGAGATCGTGCAGCGCGTCGCGGACGTCGCGATCGTCCCCGGCCGCACCACGGAGGTGTTCGGGTACGCGGGCACGTTCCCCGGCCCCACCCTCGTCTCCCGCCGCGGCCGGCGCACCCGGGTCACCCACGTCAACGAGCTGCCCGTCCCCACCGTCGTCCACCTGCACGGCGGGCACACGCCCGCGGCCTCCGACGGGTTCCCCACCGACCTGGTGCTCCCCGCCGGGATGACCGAGCCCCCCGCGGCGCGCGGGCACGCGGCCCACGGCGGGCACGGCGCGGGCGCGGCCGCGGGGGACGTGGTGAGCGGGCGGCGGACGTACGACTACCCGATGCAGCAGCGCGCCGCGACGCTCTGGTACCACGACCACCGGATGGACTTCACCGGTCCCGCCGTGCACCGCGGTCTCGTCGGCGTCCACCTCGTCCACGACGAGGAGGAGGAGGCCCTGGGCCTGCCGGCCGGCGAGCGGGACGTCCCCCTGGTGGTCTGCGACCGCTCCTTCGCCGAGGACGGTTCCTTCCGCTACCCCGCGCTCGACCCCTCGATGCTCGCCGAGGCCGGTGTGCTCACCGAGTTCGCCGACGGCGTCCTCGGTGACGTCGTCCTCGTCAACGGCGCCCCGTGGCCGGTGCTCGACGTGGACGCCGTGCGCTACCGGTTCCGCGTCCTGAACGCCTCCAACGCCCGGCGCTACGAGCTGCGGCTGGACCCGCCGCCGCCGCAGGGCCCGGCGTTCGTGCAGGTGGGTTCCGACGGCGGTCTGCTCGCCGCGCCGGTCGGGCACGACGTGCTGCGCGTCGCGCCCGCCGAGCGCTTCGACGTCGTGGTGGACTTCGCCCGCTGGCCCGTGGGCAGCGAGGTCACGGTCGTGAACTCCCTCGGCGAGGGCGGTGCGGCGCGGGTCATGCGGTTCCGCGTCGTGCGCCGCGGCCGCGACGGCTCCACCGTCCCCGACCGGCTCGTGGAGGTGGAGGAACTCCCCGAGGAGGCCGCGAGGACCACCCGCGACTTCCGCTTCGAGCGCGGCCGCCCCGGTCAGCCGCACTGGGTCGTCGCCGGGAGACCGTACGACCCCGCCCGCGTCGACGCCGACGTCCCGCTCGGCCAGGTCGAGCGCTGGCGGTTCCGCTCCGACCTGCACCACCCCGTGCACGTGCACCTCGACCCGTTCCAGGTGGTGCGCCGCGGCAGCGGCGGCCCGGGCGCCTACGACGCCGGCTGGAAGGACACCGTCGACCTGCGCCCGGGTCAGGCCGTCGAGGTGCTCGTGCGGTTCGGGGACCACGCGGGCACGTTCATGCTGCACTGCCACAACCTCGAGCACGAGGACATGGCGATGATGGCGAACTTCCGCACGGCCTGACGCCGCACCACCGGTCCCGGCAGGTGGGACGGCTTTCCCACCCGCCGGACGCCGGGGCTTGACACCGGTGCGCGATCACTGGTGGTCTGTGCCACGCCGGGTTCCGGCACCGACCACGAGGAGCGATCGATGCGCGCGCTGAGCCAGGGGGCACCCGCGGTGCCCGCTCTCGTGCGCCACCTCCTCAGCATGTCGCCGGTGCCCCCGGGCACCCGCTGTCGCGCCTGCCGCTGACGGCCCCCGGAAACCCCGCCGCGCGCCCGCACCCGCGCACGTCCCTGACGTGCGCGCGGCCCCGGCGCGCCGCCTCCCGGCCGGCCGTTCCCGACCGCGTCCCGCTGCCCGACGCCGCCTGACGCGACACCCCCTCGCACCACCGCGCCCGCGCACCGCACCGCCACCCGCGGTGCGGTGCCCCGCGACGCGCCCCGCCCGGGTGCGCCGCCGCTGCCGCACGCCCACCACCACCCCGGCGCGTCCCGCGCCGCCCCGCCACACCCCAGGAGGAGTTCCGATGACCACGCTCGACACCCCCACCGTCACCGCCACCGCGCTCACCGCGACCACCGGGTCGGTGCTGTCCGGCGTCCGCCTCGGCGGCGACCTGCCCGCCGGCACCGTCGCGGCGATCCGCGAGCAGCTGCTGGCCCGCAAGGTCGTGTTCTTCCGCGGCCAGGACCACCTCGACCTCGACGGCCAGCTCGCCTTCGCCCACCTGCTCGGCGACCTCACCACCGCCCACCCCACCGTCCCCGGTGCGCGGGAGTCCCAGCACGTGCTGCCCATCGACTCCGAGGCCAGCCGCGCGGACAGCTGGCACACCGACGTCACCTTCGTCGAGCGCCCGCCGGCCTTCACCGTGCTGCGCGCCGTCACCCTCCCCCCGGTGGGCGGCGACACGGTGTGGGCGAACACCACCTCCGCCTACGAGCGACTCCCGCAGCCGCTGAAGCACCTCGCCGACTCCCTGCGCGCCGTGCACACCAACCAGCACGACTACGCCCGCCCGGCGCGCTCGGGCAGCGAGGGCGGGCAGAAGGAGCGGCAGTACCACGACCAGTTCGTCGCCGAGGTCTTCGAGACCGAGCACCCCGTGGTGCGCGTGCACCCCGAGACCGGCGAGCGGACCCTGCTCCTGGGCGGTTTCGTGCGCTCCTTCCGGCACCTGGGTTCCTCGGAGTCGGCGGCGCTGCTCGACCTGTTCCAGCAGCGCGTCACGCTGCCGGAGAACCAGGTCCGCTGGAGCTGGCAGCCCGGTGACGTGGCGATCTGGGACAACCGCGCCACCCAGCACTACGCCGTGAACGACTACGGCCGCGCCGACCGCCAGCTCACGCGCGTCACCGTCGCCGGCGACGTGCCCGTCGGCCCCGACGGCACCCCCAGCCGGGTGCTGCGCGGCGACGCCAGCGGGTACACCCCCGCCTCCTGAGCCGACGACCGATCCCCCCACCCGAACCGATCCGTGAGGAAGCCCCCCGTGAGAACCCGACCGACCTCCGCCGCGGCGCTGACCGCCGCCCTGCTCGCCGCGACCCTCGGCGTCAGCGCGTGCGGCGCCTCCGGCCAGACGGCGACGGCCGGTGCCGCCGCGGCCGACCAGGACGCGGTGCTGGAGTACCAGGGCTGGAGCAACCAGGTGACCCTGCCGGAGCTCGCCGAGGACCTGGGCTACCTCGGCGACGTGGAGCTGGAGTGGGTGGGCAACACCATCAGCGGGCCGCAGGACATCCAGTCCGCCGCGACCGGCGCCACCGACTTCGGCGGTGCCTTCGACGGCGCGGTGGCCAAGCTGATCTCCTCCGGCGCCCCCGTCAGGGCCGTGGTGAGCTACTACGGCTCCGACGCGCAGGCGTTCAACGGCTTCTACGTCCTGGAGGGATCGCCGATCCAGGGGCCGCGCGACCTCATCGGCAAGAAGATCGGCGTCAACACCCTGGGTGGGCACAACGACGCGGTCATCAACACCTACCTGCGCGACGGCGGCCTGACGCCGGAGGAGATCAAGCAGGTGGAGCTCGTCCCGCTGCCGCCGCCCAACCTGGAGCAGTCGCTGCGGGCCGGTCAGATCGACGTGGCCGCGCTGTCCGGGCAGTTCCGCGAGCAGGCGGTGGCCGGCGGCGGGGTGCGCTCCGTCTTCACCGACTCGCAGTTCTTCGGGGACTTCAGCGCCGGCACCTACGTGTTCCGCGACGACTACATCGCCGAGAACCCCGACACGGTCCGCGCGTTCACGACCGGCGTGGCCAAGGCGATCGAGTGGACGAAGGACACCCCGCACGAGGAGGTGATCGCCCGGTACGCCGAGATCATCCGGGAGCGCGGGCGGGCCAACGAGACCACCGACTCGCTGAAGTACTGGCACAGCACCGGTGTCGCCACCACGGGCGGGGTCATCGAGGCGTCGGAGTTCACCCGCTGGGAGGACTGGCTGGACGCGACCGGCGCGGTGGAGAAGGGCGAGCTGGACGTGGAGAGCCTCTACACCAACGAGTTCAACGAGTACGCCGACACCGCGAAGGACGGGTGAGCGCCGTGAGCGCCGGCATCCGCTTCGACGCGGTCACCCGGACCTTCCCGGTCCGGGGGCGGCGGGGGGAGGTGTTCACCGCCCTGGACGGTTTCACCCTGGACGTCCGCCCCGGTGAGCTGCTGTCCCTCGTCGGCCCCAGCGGCTGCGGCAAGTCCACGCTGCTGGACCTGCTGGGCGGGCTGTCGGCCCCCACCAGCGGTTCCATCACCCTCGACGGCCGCCCGGTCGAGGGCCCGGGCCTGGACCGCGGCATCGTGTTCCAGCAGTACGCGCTGCTGCCGTGGCGCACGGCGCAGGGCAACGTCGAGCTGGGCCTGGAGGCCAAGGGCCTGCCGCGCCGGCAGCGTGCCGCGGCGGCGCGGGACTTCCTCGCCCTCGTCGGCCTCGACGGTTTCGAGGGCCGCTACCCGCACGAGCTGTCCGGCGGCATGAAGCAGCGGGTGGCGATCGCCCGGGCGCTGGCGCTGGACCCCGAGGTGCTGCTGATGGACGAGCCGTTCGCGGCGCTGGACGCGCAGACCCGGGAGTCGCTGCAGCGGGAGCTGCTGCGCATCTGGCAGGCCACCGGCAAGACGATCGTGTTCATCACGCACGGCATCGAGGAGGCCGTCTACCTCGGGCAGCGGGTGGCGGTCATGACGTCGCGGCCGGGGCGCATCAAGCACGTCGTGGACGTGCCGCTGGCGAACCGCACCGCGGACGCCGACATCCGCACCTCGCCGGAGTTCACGGCGCTGCGGCACGAGGTGTGGGCGCTGCTGCAGGACGAGGTCCGCAAGGCGGAGCTGCTGGAGCGGCCGGGGCGCGTCTCCGACCTGCTCGACGAGAAGGGGGAGGAGGTCGTGGGCATTGGCTGACACCGCCACGAGGACCGTCGGGAGCACCGGTGCGAGGGCCCGGGCGGCGAGCCCGCCGGCGGCGGGAGCGGATCGCGCACCGCGGCGGGGGAGGGTGGCCGCCTCGGGGCTGGTCGCGCTGCGCTCGGTCGCCGTCATCGCGGCCCTGCTGGTGCTGTGGGAGGTCGCGCCCCGCGCCGGGTGGGTGGAGCGCTCGCTCATCCCGCCGGTCAGCGAGGTCGCCGGTGCCTGGTGGCAGCTGGCCGGTGACGGCACCCTCGCGGACAACGTGCGGGCCAGCCTCACCCGGGCCTTCGCGGGGTTCGCGATCGCGGTCGCCGCGGGCGTCCCGCTGGGGGTCCTGATCGGCTGGTACCGGCCGGTCCACCAGCTCCTCGACCCGGTGCTGGAGCTGTTCCGCAACACCGCGGCGCTGGCGCTGCTGCCCGTGTTCACGCTGCTGCTGGGCATCGGCGAGACCTCGAAGATCGCGATCGTGGTCTACGCCTGCCTCTTCCCCGTCGTGCTCAACACCGTCAGCGGTGTCGGCACGGTGGACGCGCTGCTGCTGAAGTCGGCGCGCTCGATGGGGCTGGGGCCGCTGCAGCTGTTCTGGAAGGTCGTGCTGCCCTCGGCGGTCCCGGCCATCTTCACCGGCGTCCGGATGGCGGGGGCCTCCTCCATCCTCGTGCTCATCGCGGCGGAGATGGTCGGTGCGAAGGCCGGCCTGGGTTACCTCATCAACGCCTCGCAGTTCAACTTCATGATCCCGCAGATGTACGCGGGGATCCTCACCATCTCGGCCATCGGTCTCGTCGTGAACGGGGTGCTCGTGCGCCTCGAGCGGCGGTTCTCCCGCTGGCGCACCGACTCCCGCCGCTGAAGCACCCCACCGGACCCGGAAGGCACCCCGTGACCCGCCAGCTCCACCTCAACGCGTTCCTGCTGAACCTCGGCCACCACGAGGCCGCGTGGCGACACCCGGCCAGCGACCCCACCCGCGCCCACGACGTGCGCCACTTCGTCGAGCTGGCGCAGATCGCCGAGCGCGGCACGCTCGACAGCATCTTCTTCGCCGACGGCGTCGCGATCCGCGGCAACGTCCGGCACAACAGCCAGGGCGGGCTGGACCCGCTGGCGATCCTCAACGCCGTGGCGACGCACACCTCCCGCATCGGGCTGATCGCCACGGTGTCCACCACGTTCACCGAGCCGTTCGCCACGGCGCGCGCGTTCGCGACCCTGGACCACCTCTCCGGGGGCCGCGCGGGCTGGAACATCGTCACGTCCGGCACCGAGGCGGAGGCCCGCAACTTCGGCTACGAGCAGCACCTGGAGCACCGGGTCCGCTACGAGCGCGCCGCGGAGTTCGTCGACGTCGCGACGAAGCTGTGGGACTCCTGGGAGGACGACGCGCTCGTCCTCGACCAGGCGGCCGGGGTCTACGCCGCCACCGAGCGCGTCCACGAGGTGAACCACGTCGGCACCCACTTCCGGGTGCAGGGGCCGCTCAACGTGCCGCGCTCCCCACAGGGGCGCCCGGTGCTGGTGCAGGCCGGCTCCTCCGAGGACGGGCGCGACTTCGCCGCCCGCCACGCCGAGGCGATCTTCACGGCGTGGCAGACGCTGGGGGAGGCGCAGGCGTTCTACGCCGACGTCAAGCGCCGCGCGGCCGCCGCCGGCCGCGACCCGGAGCGGCTGCTGGTGCTGCCGGGCGTCGTGCCCGTGCTGGGCTCGACGGAGGCCGAGGCGAGGCGCCTGGAGCGGGAGCTGGAGGAGCTGCTGGTCTGGGACCACGGCCTGGCCCAGCTGTCCGGCATCCTCACGGTCCCGCTGACGGCGGACGACCTGGACCGGCGGGTGGCCGACCTGGACCTGCCCCCGGAGGCGGAGGTCAACGGCAACAGGAGCCGCTTCACCCTGGTGGCGGACCTGGGCCGGCGCGAGGGGCTCACCGTCCGGCAGGTCATCGCCCGACTCGGCGGCGGCCGCGGCCACCGCACGTTCACCGGCACCCCCGAGCAGGTGGCGGACACCCTGGAGGAGTGGTTCCGCGGGGGCGCGGCGGACGGCTTCAACATCATGCCCCCGCTGCTGCCGAGCGTCCTGGAGGCGTTCGTGGACCACGTCGTGCCGATCCTGCGGGACCGCGGCCTGTTCCGCCGCGAGTACACCGGCAGCACGCTGCGGGAGCACTACGGCCTGCCGCGGCCGGCCAGCTCGGTCGCCGCCGGTCGGGTGCGGGGCGGTTCACGGCTGCTCCAGGCCGCGGCGGGCACCCCGGACGGCGCCTTCGGCGGCCGGCGGATCCCGGCGCCGACGGCCTCCTGAGCGCCGGCGGGAGCCCGTCGCGGGCCCACCACGGGCTCCCGCCCGCGCCGGCGGTGTCGGGGGCCCGTGGCAGGCTCGGGCCGCGCGGTGCTCCTCCTCCCGGGTGCTTGACCGGCCGGGGGGCGGGACGTACCGTCGCCACGGTTGAAGCTTCAAAGTTTTCGGCGGCGTCCGCACCGGCGTCGGCGCCGGGCACCGCAGTCCCCGGGAGGACCCCGCATGAGCCCCGAGACCACCGCAGCCGTCCCCGCCCCCCGCGTCGAGGCCCGCGCCGGGGCCGACCTGCCGGTGGCGGCCGTGCGCGCCGCGGTGGACGTGCCGCTGCGCTTCGGCGACGGGTTCACCGCGACCGGCCGGGTGCACACCTTCACGGGGCTCGTCGACGGCCGCGAGCACCTGGCCATCGCGCTGGGCGACTGGCGCGGCGCCCTGGAGCGCGCCGCGGCCGGCGGCGAGGCGCCGCTGGTGCGGGTGCACTCGGAGTGCCTGACGGGGGACGTGCTCGGTTCCGAGCGCTGCGACTGCGGCCCGCAGCTGCGCGAGGCCGTCGAGCGGATCGCCGCCGCCGGCGGCTTCCTGCTCTACCTGCGCCAGGAGGGCCGCGGCATCGGGCTGTACGCCAAGCTCGACGCCTACGCCCTGCAGGACACCGGCCTGGACACCTACGAGGCCAACCTCGCCCTCGGCCGCGGCGCCGACGAGCGCGACTACACCGCCGCCGCGCAGATGCTCACCACGCTCGGTGCGCACCGGGTCGTGCTGCTGAGCAACAACCCGGACAAGGCGGCCCAGCTGGGCGCCCTGGGGGTCGGGGTGGACGGGCAGGTCCGCACCGGGGTGCACGTCACCGCGGCCAACGTCCGCTACCTGCGCGCCAAGCGCGACCGCACCGCCCACACGATCCAGCTCCCGCCCGCCGGCTGAGGCGAGCGGCGTCGCCGGCGCTGTTCGCCGCCGGTGTTGCAGACAGCCAGAGTTTGAACACCTAACGTCATATCCTGGTGGTGCACGGGCACACGACGCAGGAGAAGCCGCCAGCGCTGGTGGACCCCGCTGTGCCGACGGGACGCGGCGGACGTGGGGAGACCCGGTGGGCTGGGCAGACGACGACGCCGTGGACGACCTCCGGCGGGCCCTGCGCCGCGAGCAGACCCTCGAGGCCGTCGCCGACGCCCTCGAGCGGCTGCAGCGCGAGGAGGCGGGGCTGCCGCGTGACGACATGAGCCTGCCCCGCGCGGCGGACGCGGTCGCGGACGTCGTCCGCGAGGGGACGGGCGCCGCGTGCTCGCTGCTGCTGCGCGACGAGGAGAGCCACGAGCTGCAGGCCGTCGTCCTCGCCGATGCGGGGCCCGGTGCGCAGCGGGCGGAGGAGCTGGTCGGGCTGCTGCGCCGGGCCGCGGCCGACGGCGACTTCGTGACGACCGCCCCCGCGGGCGGGCACCCGCACGTCGCCGCGGCGCGGGTCCTGCTCAGCGGCATCTGCCGCGGCGTCCTGGTCCTGCACCACGACCACGGGCGGCCCCCGCTGACCGAGGCGGACCTGCGCCTGGCCCGGGCGCTCGCCGACCGCCTCGCCCTGTACGTCGCCGCCACGGAGCTGCGCGTCGCGCGCCGTCGCTCCCTGGAGCGCGACCGCGACGCGGTGGTCCGGCGGGGGCAGTCCGCCCCGCGGCTGGCCGAGGTCCTCGACGCGCTGCCGGTGCAGCTCGTCACGCTCGACGCCGACGGGCGGATCGAGCTCGTCAACCGTGCGATCGTGCACTCCCCGGCCGCCACCGCGCGCCAGATGGAGCTGCTGCAGCGCCACGACCGCAGGTACGCCGACGCCCTGCGCACCCTGGGGAAGCTGACCCGCAACCCGACGCTGACGGGCTTCGCCGACGGCATCGACGCGGTGCGCCTGGGCCGCGCGCCGCGCTACGAGGCCGACGTCCACGCCGAACCCGACGGCACCCAGCTGTGGTGGCACGTCATCGTCGTGCCGCACGAGGCGGGCGGTGGGGTGATCATCACCCACGACGACGTGACGGAGCGCCGCCGGGCGCAGGCCGAGGCCTCGCACCGGGCGACGCACGACGCGCTCACCGGCCTGCCGAACCGCACGCTGCTGTCCGACCGCCTCGAGCACGCCCTGGCCCGCGCGGCCCGCCACCGCGGCGTCCTCGCCGTCGTCTTCATCGACCTGGACCACTTCAAGCTCACCAACGACACCCACGGGCACGGCGTGGGCGACGAGCTGCTGGTGCAGGTGGTGCGCCGGTTGTCCTCGGTGGTGCGGCCCGAGGACACCCTGGCCCGCTTCGGCGGGGACGAGTTCGTGCTGCTCTGCGAGGACCTGGACGCGCCGGAGCAGGCCGAGCGGCTCGCCGGGCGCCTGCTGCGCGCCCTCGACGAGCCGCTGCTGGTGGCCGGCCGCGCGATGCGGCAGGGCGCGAGCATGGGGGTGGCGATCGCGACGCCGGGCGTGGACGCGTCCACGCTGCTGGCCGAGGCCGACGCGGCGCTGTTCGAGGCGAAGGAGCGCGGCCGCGGCCGGCTCGCGACGTTCGACGAGGGCAGCCGCCGGGAGTCGCTGCGGCGGCTGGACGTCGTGCAGTCCCTGCAGGAGGCCCTGGCGGGCGACGAGCTCGAGCTGCACTTCCAGCCGATCGTCGCGCTGCCCGCCGGGGGGCTGGTGGGCGTGGAGTCGCTGCTGCGGTGGCGGCGCGGCGGGGTCCTGCTGGGGCCGGGGGAGTTCCTCGACGTGGCGGAGTCGCTGGGCCTGACGCTGCCGATCGGCCGCTGGGTGCTGCGGGCCGCGTGCGCGCAGGCGGCGGCGTGGCGGGGCCGCGACGAGCGGCGTCGCATCTTCGTCAACGTCTCCTCCGCGCACCTGGCGATGGGGCTGGAGGACGACGTGCGCGGGGCGCTCGACGAGTTCGGCCTCGACGGGGGGGCGCTGGGCGTGGAGATCACCGAGACCACCCTGATGCGCGACCCGGCCGTGTCGATCCGCTGCCTGCACCACCTGCGCGACCTGGGTGTCACGGTGGAGGTCGACGACTTCGGCACGGGCTACTCCTCGCTGGCCTACCTCAAGGCGCTGGAGCCGCAGAGCCTGAAGATCGACCGCACGTTTGTCGCGGGCGTGCACCGCGACGAGCGGGACCGGCGCATCGTGCAGGCGGTGATCTCGCTGGCGAGCAGCCTCGGGATCCACTCGACGGCGGAGGGCATCGAGTCGGTCGAGCAGCTCGACACCCTCATCGAGCTGGGGTGCGACGCCGCGCAGGGCTACCTGCTGCAGCGGCCCGCGCCCGCCGGTGCGAGCTGGCCGACGACGATCGACCTGCGGCGGCTGCACGAGGGCGCCGACCGCACCTGAGCGGCCCGTTGTGCGCGGGGGCGGGGCCCGCTAGCCTCTCTTTCATAAGCGAAAACTTATGGAGGGAGCGTCATGATCGTCGACCCGGTGACCACGGCAGGCCTGGTGACCCGCGAGGTCCGCACCGGCTCCCGCGATGGGGCGCCGACGCGGATCGCCGTCGCCCGCCGCACCTACGCCACCGACCCCGCCGACCTGTGGGACGCCCTGACCAGCGCCGAGCGCCTCCCGCGGTGGTTCCTGCCCGTCAGCGGTGACCTCGGCGTCGGCGGCCGCTACCAGCTGGAGGGCAACGCCGGTGGCGTCGTCGAGCGCTGCGAGCGCCCGGAGTCCTTCGCCGTGACCTGGGAGATGGGGCCGGTGGTGTCCTGGCTCCAGGTCCGGCTCACCCCGGCCGGCGCCGCCACCAGCCTCGAGCTGCACCACGAGGCTCCCGTCGACCCGGACCTGTGGGCGCAGTTCGGCCCCGGCGCCGTCGGTCTCGGCTGGGACCTCGCCCTCGTGGGGCTCGGGCTCCACCTCGACAGCGGCGCGTCGGTCGACCCCGCGGCGGCGGAGGCCTGGTCCACCTCGCCCGAGGGCACCGACTTCCTCCGGCGGGCCGCGGCCGGCTGGGCCGAGGCCGCCGCGGCCGACGGCGACGAGCCGGGTGCGGCGCGGGCGGCCGCCGCGCGCACGGTGGCGTTCTACACCGGCCGGCCCGAGGACGCGGAGCGGTCGGGGGACGTCGCCGAGGGCGTCGCCGGGGCCTGAGTGGACGGCGTCT
>NZ_BAABIL010000005.1:0-5634 GCF_039542765.1 Kineococcus glutinatus | reverse complement strand
CCGGCGGGGTGCACGCAACGGGCGCGGTGGTCGGCGCCGGCGTCGCCGGGGGCCCGCGCGACGAGCTCGATGCCACTGCTGCGGCAGGCGTCGTCGCCGCGGCTGCAGCGGGGCAGGAACGCGCAGCCGGCCTCCCACGGCAGCAGGTCGCGCACGGAGCCCGGCACCGGGGTGAGCGGGGTCCGGCCGGCGGTGTCGGTGCGGGGCACCGAGGCCAGCAGCCCGGTGGTGTAGCGGTGCCGGGGCGCGGCGAACAGGTCGCGGCGCGCGGCGGACTCCACGACGCGGCCGGCATAGAGCACGTCGACGCGGTCGCAGAGGCCGGCGACGACGCCGAGGTCGTGGGTGATGAGGACCATGGCGGTGCCGGACTCCCGGACGAGCTGCTGCAGCAGGTCGAGGACCTGCGCCTGGATGGTGACGTCGAGGGCGGTGGTGGGCTCGTCGGCGATGAGCAGCCGCGGGCGGCAGGCCAGCGCGATGGCGATGAGGGCGCGCTGGCGCATGCCGCCGGAGAGCTGGTGGGGGTACTCCCCCAGCCGGCGCACCGGGTCGGGGATGCCGACGCGGCGCAGCAGCTCCGCGGCCTGCTCCCGCGCGGCGCGCCGGCCCAGCCCTTCGTGCCGGCGCAGCACCTCCGTCACCTGGGTGCCGACGGTGACGACGGGGTTGAGGGAGGTCATGGGGTCCTGGAACACCATGCCGAGGTCGCGCCCGCGCAGGTCGCGGCGCTCGCGCTCCCCCAGCGTGAGCAGGTCGCGGCCGTCGAAGAGCACCTGGCCCTCCACCCGGGCGCTGCGCCTGGGCAGCAGGCCCATGACGGCCAGGGAGGTGACGGACTTGCCGCAGCCGGACTCCCCGACGAGGCCGAGGACCTCGCCGGCGGCCACGTCGAAGGAGACGCCGTCGACGGCGGTGACGTCGGGGGCGCCCTTGCGCACGAAGCGCACCCGCAGGTCCCGCACCGACAGCAACGGCGCGGTGGTGGCGGTGCCCGGGGAGCCGGCCGCGGCGGCCGCTGCGGCGCTCACCGGCGTGCCCGCGGGTCGAGGGCCTGGCGCAGCGCCTCCCCGAGGAGGGTGAAGCCGAGGGCGGTGACGGCGATGCACGCCCCCGGCCACAGGGCGAGGTCCGGTTCGGCCTCCAGCCGCTCCTGCGCCTTGACGAGCATGCGCCCCCACTCCGCGACGGCCGGGTCGGCCTGGCCGAGCCCGAGGTAGGACAGGGCGGCGACCTCGATGACGGCGGTGGCCAGCACCAGCGTCGCCTGCACGAGCAGCGGGCCCAGCGCGTTGGGCAGCATGTGGCCCACGACGATGCGCCGCTGCCGCAGCCCGAGGGAGCGCAGCGCCACGACGTAGTCGCGGCCGCGCTGGGCCAGCAGCGAGGCCCGCAGCAGCCGCGCGAAGATCGGCACCTGGGCGGCGGCGATCGCGACCATGACCGACAGGGCGCTGCGCCCGACCACGGCGGCGACGCTCACGGCCAGCAGCAGCGCCGGCACCGACAGCAGGACGTCGACGACGCGCATGACGGCGGTGTCCACCCGGCCGCCGATGCCGCCGGCCAGCAACCCGAGGGCGGAACCGGCCAGCAGCCCCAGCAGGGTGGAGACGACCCCGATGACGAGGGACTGCCGGGCGCCGTGGACGAGCTGGGTGAACAGGTCCGAGCCGAAGGAGTCCAGCCCGAGCAGGTGGTCGGCGGAGGGGCCGGGCACGTGCGCGGGGGTGATCTGGCCGATCCACTGCGACCTGGCCGGTTCGTAGGGGGCGATGAGCGGGGCGGCGAGCGCGACGACGACGAACGCCGTGACGATGACGGCCCCGGCCCAGGCGCCCGGGTCGCGCCGCAACCGCTCCCAGACGGCGCGGCCGCGGGCGGCGGAGGTGGGGGCGGACCCGGCCGCCTCGGCGACGACGGCGCTGGTGGCGCTCACGCGGTCCGCACCCGAGGGTCGAGGAGGCCGTAGCTGACGTCGACGACGAGGTTGACGAGGGCGTAGACGACGGCGATGACGAGGATGAATCCCTGCAGCACGGGGTAGTCCAGCTGGTTGACGGCTTGGAAGAGGTACTCCCCGATCCCGTTGAACGCGAACACCGTCTCGGTGAGGACGGCGCCGGCCAGCAGCGCCCCGGCCTGCAGGCCGAGGGTGGTGGAGACGGGGAGCATGGCGTTGCGCAGCACGTGCCGGCGGCTGACGGTGCGCCGCAGCAGCCCCTTGGCCTCGGCGGTGCGCACGTGGTCCTCGGTGAGGACCTCCAGCACCGAGGCGCGGGTGATGCGCACGACGATGGCCAGCGGGATCGCGCCCAGCGCGAGGGCGGGCAGCACGAGGTGGACGACCGCGTCCCAGGAGGCGTCCCACTCGCGGGTGAGCAGGCCGTCGAGGACGTAGAGGTTCGTCACGTGGGTGGCGTCGATGCGGGCGTCCTGCCGCCCCGCCGTCGGCAGCCAGCCCAGTTCGAGGGCGAAGAGCCACTTGAGCAGGAATGCGAGGAAGAAGACGGGCACGACCACCCCGAGCAGGGAGCCTCCGACGACGAGCTGGTCCCACCAGCTGCCGGCGCGGCGGGCTGCGAGGTAGCCCAGCGGGATGCCGACGACGACGGCGACGAGCAGCGCGGCGACCGCGAGCTCGACGGTGGCGGGGAACCGCTCGAGGAAGGTGTCCAGCACCGGCTGCCCGGTGCGGGTGGAGTTGCCGAAGTCGCCGCGCGCGATGCGGGAGACGTAGGTGAGGTACTGCTGCCACCACGGCTGGTCGAAGCCGTAGAGGCGGTTGACCTCCGCGATGCCGGCGGGGGTGGCCCGCTCCCCGAGCAGCGCCCGCGCGGGGTCGCCGGGCAGCGCCCGCACCCACGCGAACAGCAGCACGGACAGGCCGACGAGGACGGGCACGAGCAGCCCGAGCCGGCGCACGACGAGGCTCAGCACGCCGCACCGCCTCCCCGGCCCCGCGCGGGGACGCCCCCGCCGGCACCGCGCCGCATCAGCTCCCCTGCAGCGAGATCGTGTTCCAGACCTCGTCCTGGACGGGGCTGGGCTCGTAGCCGCTGACCTCGGCGGAGAAGGCGAGGGAGGGGATGGGGCTGGCCAGCGGGACACCGGGCAGCTTCGTCATGATCTGCCTGTTGATCGCCTGGTAGGCCGGGACCTGCGCCTCCTGGGTGGGCAGTCCGCGGGCCTGGTCTAGGGCGCCGAAGAGCTCCGGGTCGTCGAAGCCCCACTCGTTGGACTTCTTCCCGAAGAACACGCCCACGAAGTTGTCCGGGTCGTTGTAGTCGCCGGTCCACCCCAGCAGGTGCAGGCCGTGGTCGGGGGTGCCCTGGACGCGGTCGAGGTAGTCGGGGGTCCACTTCAGCGGTACGGGGTTCACGGTGATGCCGGCCTCGGCGAGCTGGGTGCTCAGCACCTTGAACGTGTCCTCGGGGTTGGGCATGTACGGGCGGGACACACCCGTGGGGTAGACGAAGTCGAGGGTGAGGTCGGGCTGGCCCGCCTCGGCCAGCAGCTGCCTCGCCCTGGCGACGTCGTGCGGGTAGGTGGGCACGTCCTCGGCGTAGCCGACGACGGTGTCGGGGATGAACTGCGTGGCCGGTTCGGTGCCCTCCGGCAGGGTGCCCGTGGCGAGCGCCTCCTTGTCGAGGGCGTGGGCGATGGCCTGCCGCACCCGGATGTCCTGCAGCGCGGGGACCGCCTGGTTGATGCCGAGGTAGAGGATGTTGAACGGCTTGCGCTGCTCGATCTGGAACCCGTCGGCCTCCAGGCCGGCGACGTCGGCGGGCGCGACGAGGTCGTAGCCGTCGATGTCGCCGCTCTGCAGGGCCTGCCGGCGGGCGGTGCCGTCGGAGATGGTGCGGATGACGACCTCGTCGACCTTCGCCTTCTCCCCCCAGTAGTTCGGGTTGGGCTTGAGGACGACCTGCTGGCCGCGGTCCCAGGAGTCGAAGAGGAACGGGCCGGTGCCGGTGGGGTGGGCGCTGGCGTACTCGGAGAAGCGGGGGTCGGAGTCGGTGCCGCCGACCTCGTCGCCCCGGTGCTCGGCGATGGCGGTGGGGCTCTGCATGGACAGCGCCGGCAGCGACAGCGCGGCGATGAACCCGGCGAACGGGGCGTTGAGGGCGATGGTCGCCTGGTTCGCCGCGTCGGCGGTGCAGCTCTTGTACAGCGGGGTCTGCAGGTCCGCGTCGCCGTTCTCCTTGAAGCCGCGGAACAGCGAGCGGTAGTAGTACGAGAGGTTCTCCGACTGCTGGATGCCGGTGCGGTTGTACCAGCGCTCGAAGTTCGCGCAGACCGCCTCGGCGTCGAAGGGCGTCCCGTCGGAGAACTCCACGCCCTCGCGCAGGGTGAACGTGTACGTGAGCCCGTCGGCGCTGGTGGTCCAGGACTCGGCCAGCAGCGGCGCGGGGTCGGCGGTGCCGGGCACGGTGCCGACGAGGCCCTCGAAGATCTGCCGGGACACCCGGAACGTCTCGCCGTCGCTGGCGAAGGAGGGGTCGAGGCTGGAGGGGTCGGAGGAGGCCGCGAAGACGAACGTGCCGCCACCTCCGGCGGAGGACGACCCACCGCTGCCGGAGTCGTCGTCGCGCTGGCTCTCGGCGCAGCTCGTCGTGGCCGCGAGGAGGGCCGTCAGGGCGGCGGCCGTGAGGACCGTGCGCACCGGGCGGCGCTCGGTCGGGGGGAACCAGGGCATGGACAACCTCGTCATCGGTCGGGGCTCGCTGCGCAGGCGCGCAGCGCACCGGACGATATGCGGGCGTCGTTGCCCGCCGACCGGCGATCCTATGGTGTTACACAGGCTTGACGAGATTGTTCCCGGCTCGTAGCGGACGTGTCGCGACGTGCCGGGCGGTGGGCGCACCTGCGGGGGACGTCGGGGCGTCGGTGCCGTCGGTGCGCCTGCCCGCCGGCGGTCCCCTCCTCAGGCCACGTCCTCGCGGATCTGCAGCGAGACCTCGGTGCCCTCGACCACCGCGTTCCCCCGCACGGCACCGTCGCTGCAGTCCGGCAGCAGCGCGCGCTCGGTCACCACGGCCCGCAGCGACCGCCCGACCGCCGCGACGCCCACCCGGCCGGTCGCGGGGGTGGCGAGGTCGAGGTGCCAGCGGTCCCCGACGGCGACGTCGGGGGTCCACGTCGTGCCCAGCACGCGCTGCACCGCCTCGTGCGCCTCTCGCGCGTCGAGGGTGCCCGAAGCGCTGGTGCGGCCGGGACGCGCGACCTCGCTGACGACGTCGAAACGCGTGGCCTGCGGCAGCGGGCCGCGCCGCCGCTCGCTGGCGCCGAACTCCTCGGGCGGGCCCCACGTGGTGGCCACCGTGGTGATCGTCTCGGCGCCGCACCGGCTCGCGCTCGCGGCGGTGGCCGTCGTGCATACGAGGGCGGTGGCGGCAGCCAGCGCGCACACCGCCCGCGCGGGCGTTCGCGTCGTCATCGCTGCTCCCCGGGGGTCTCGCGGACGGTCCGCCCCCACCGTCCTCCCGGCCCGGCGAACTGTCAAAGGCGGGCGGAGCCGTGACGGGGTCCCCCGCCGGCGGGAGGTGCCCCGCTCCGGGCGCACGGCGCCGGCCCGTCGCGCGCACGACGTCCCCGCCACCCGCGTGCGGGCGGGCCGCCGCCCTCGCCGGC
>NZ_BAABIL010000004.1:0-24238 GCF_039542765.1 Kineococcus glutinatus | reverse complement strand
CCCACCACGCCAGGCGCACCTCGCAGCAGCCGCGCACCACCGAGGCGGTCGTCAGGTGCGGGCCGCGGCGGGTCCCCGCCCAGGTGGCCGCGGCACCGGTGCCGTCGCCGGTCCCGGGCAGGTCCAGCCAGTGCACCCGCGAGCGGGAGACCGCCACGCCGCCGGCCGCGTGCAGCCGCTCCACGCCGCCGCGGTGGGAGGGGGAACCCGCCCCGTCCAGCAGCGCGACGTGCGACTCCAGCGGCGCGGCGATCGCGGTGCCGGACAGCTGCGGCGAGGTGAGGTTGGAGTACCCCAGCCGGCCGTAGAACGGGTCGTCGGCCCGCGGCGCGGACGCCCCCTCCAGCACCCGGTCGCTGCCGTGGTTGAGCAGCCGCACGGTGCCGTCCCGCGGCGTGGACACCACCAGCCAGCCGGGGACCGGCAGCAGCACCACCTGCTCCCGCCGCCAGGCCGGCGGCGGTTCGGGGTCCGCCGACCACACCGGGTGCCGCGCCGGCAGCAGCAGCCCGAGGAAGGCCTTGCTCGCCCAGTACGGCGACCCGGCGCCGGTGTAGAGCTGCCGCAGCGCGGAGAACCCCCGGTGCCAGCCCACGCTCAGCAGGCCGCGGGCGTCGACCGCGCCGCGGGACAGGAAGTGCTCCAGCACGGCGGCGGTCAGCGCGCGGGTCTGCCCCGGTGCCAGCGGGGTGGCCCCGGCCAGCGCCCCCGCCCAGAACGGCGCCAGCAGCGCGAACCGGTACGTCGCCGAGCGCCCCTGCAGCACCGGGGCACCGCCGGGGCCGACGAGGTGCTGGGCCTGCTCCAGGTAGGCCCGCAGCCGCGCGGCGTGCACGTCCTCCAGCGCCCGGCCGCGGATGCGCGCCCGCAGCAGCGGGTACAGGTGCCAGGCCCAGCCGGTGTAGTTGTCGAACAGCTGTGCCCGCCCGCGGGCGTCGCGACCGTCGGAGTACCAGCCGTCGCCGGCGTAGAGGTTCTCCTGCAGCTCCTCGTTGCGGTCCAGGTCGGCCTGGTCCCACGGCCCGCCCACCTCGGCGAGGAACGCCTCCACGACGTTCTGGAACCACAGCCAGTTGTTGCCGTACCCCGACGTGCCGACGATCCCGGCCAGCCAGTCCACCGTCCGCGCCCGGGTGCCCTCGTCGAGCCGGTCCCACAACCACGGGCGGGTCTCCGACAGCGCGACGGCCACCGACGCGGCCTCCACGACGGCCTGTCGCCGCTCGCGCAGCGTCGGCCACCGCAGCGGGTCCGCCGGGTCGGTGCCGTGGCGCAGCCCCTCGGCGTAGCGCTCCAGGTGCCCGGCCGGGTCGGCGCCGTCCTCGCCGCGGACGCGGAACGCGGCCAGCAGGAACGTGCGGGCGTAGCCCTCCAGCCCGTCGCTCCAGGGGCCCGAGGCGCTCACCGGGCCGGGCAGCCGCAGCAGCGAGCCGCCCGGGACGGCGTGGGGGCGCACGGCGGTGAGCAGGTCGTCCGCCAGCGCCAGCCAGCGGCCGCGCTCCGTCGTCGGTGCCGGGGCGGGGGCAGCTGCCCCGCGGTGCTCGGGTTCGGGGGACCTCACGGCGGCAGTGTGGGGTACGGTCTCGGCCTCGACGGGTGAACGGACACTTTGCGACACGGCTGGGGGCGGCGTGGGCGTCGATGTGGTGGCCGGCTGAGGTGGCCGCCCCCCGCGAACCCCGGGGTGCCCACCTGCCCCGGGCGCGGCAGGAGCACCTGCTGCGCGAGGTCGAGCTGCGCGGCAGCGTGCGCGCGGCCGCGGTGGCCGCCGAGCTCGGCGTCTCGGAGGTCACGGTCCGGCGGGACATCGTCGCGCTGGAACGCGCCGGGCGGCTGGCGCGCGTGCACGGCGGCGCGATCGCGCTGGCCTCCGCGACGGCACCGCAGGCGGCCCGGCTGCTCGTGGGCGTCGTCGTGCCCGGCACCGCCGCGCACTTCCCGGACGTGCTGCGCGGCATGGAGTCCGTCTCGCACGCCCAGCGGGTGCGCATGGTGCGGGCGGTGTCCCACTACCGCCCGGAGATGGAGGAGAAGCAGGTCGAGCGGCTGCTGGCCCTCGGGGTGGACGGCCTCGTCGTCGCGCCCACCCCGCGCGCTGGGGACGAGGAGCGGCTCGCGGCCTGGATCGCGTCGATCCCCGTGCCGGTGGTGCTGCTGGAGCGGCGCTTCGGGTCGATGGCGGTGCGCGCCTTCGACTCCGTGCGCACCGACCACGTCCACGGCGCCGCCCTCGCCGTGGAGCACCTCGCCCGCCTCGGGCACCGCGGCGTGGCCCTGGCGGTGTACGACCGCACCCCCACGGCGCCGTCGGTGCGCCGCGGCCACGACGAGGCGGTGCGCCGGCTCGGCCTGCGCCCGGCGCCCGACGTGGCGCTGCCCAAGGGCGAGGACGACCCCGAGGACCTCGACGCCGCGCTGCAGGACCTCCTCGACGGGTGCGCCGCGACGGGGACCGCGGCCGTCCTGGCGCACACCGACGACCACGCGACCCGCCTCGTGGAGGCCGCCCTCGACCGCGGGCTGGACGTGCCGCGCGACCTGGCCGTGGTCGCCTACGACGACGAGGTCGCCGCGTTCGCCCCGGTGCCGCTGACCGCCGTCACGCCGCCGCGGCGCGCCGTCGGCCGGGAGGCGCTGCGCACGCTCGTGGAGCGCCTCGGTGAGGGCGAACCACGCGGCGCGGGCCGGCACGTGGAGCTGCTGCCCACCCTCACCGTGCGGTCCTCCTGCGGTGCCGCCACGTCCGCCGGCCGGTCCCGCTGAACGGTTCTGTCCGTTTCGCCGTCGACCGCCGGTGCCGCGCCCACGATGGCGGCACCAGGGCGCAGCAGCCCGGTTTCGCGAGCGAGGAGGCTCACCATGAGGTCACCGGGCACGGGGAGCGATCAGGGGGCCCGGCCTTCGCGCCGCGGCGTGCGGGCCGTCCTGGCGGCGGGTGTCGCCGCCACCCTGCTCGCCGGCTGCGGCGGGGGCGGTGGCGACGCCGGGGGCGACGCCGGGGGTGATGGCGGGCAGGTCGTGCTCGACTTCGCCTGGTGGGGCGACAAGACCCGCGCCGAGCGCTACGAGAAAGCCGTCGCCCTCTTCGAGGGGGAGAACCCCGGCGTCGACGTGCGCACCCGCTACGCCGCCTTCGGCGACTACTGGACCGCCCGCAACACCGAGGCCGCCGGCGGTGCGCTGCCCGACGTGCTGCAGATGGACGTCTCCTACATCACCGACTACGCCGAGAACGGCCGCATCGCCCCCCTCGACGAACACCTCGGCAGCGGCATCGACGTCTCCACGCTGCCGGCGTCCGTGCTGCCCGCCACGAAGGTGGGCGGCGAGACCTACGGCATCCCCACGAGCACCAACACCCTCGCCACCATCGTCAACACCGACCTGCTCGCCGAGCTCGGCGTGCCCGTCCCCGGCCCGGACCTCACGTGGCAGGGGTACGACGAGTTCCTCGCCGCCGTCACCGCCGCCGGTGCCGCGCGCACCCCCACCGTGCACGGGTCCAGCGACTACACGCAGTTCATCTCGCTGTTCCAGGTCTGGCTGGGCCAGCGCGGCAAGGCGATGTTCGACGACGACGGCGGGCTCGGGTTCGACGAGGACGACCTGGCGGAGTGGTGGGGGCGTTCGCCCCAGCTGCACGAGGCGGGCGCCTTCCTCCCGCCCGAGCGCCTGGCGCAGCTGGAGGGCACCGACGCCATCGGCTCCCGGGAGAGCGCCGCGGAGATCAGCTGGGACAACTTCCTGGTGCGTTTCAGCGAGGGCGCCGGCGGGGCGGCGATGGCCCTGCTGCCGCCGCCGGTCGACGACCCCGCCGAGCGCGGGTTGTTCCTCAAGCCCTCGCTCATGCTGTCGATGTCCGCGAACACCGAGCACCCCGCGGAGGCCGCGGCCCTCATCGACTTCATCACCAACGACCCGCGCGTCGGGGAGGTGTTCGGCATGTCACGCGGCGTGCCGGCCTCGGCGCGGGCGCGGGAGGGCCTGCAACCCACCGGGCCGGACCAGCAGATCCTGGAGTACGAGGAGGCGCTGGCGCCGCAGCTCACCAGCGCCCCGCCGCCGCCCGTCGCCGGGTTCGGCGCGCTGGAGGCGGCCTTCACCCGGATCGGGGAGGACCTGTCCTACGGGTCGGTCTCCGTGGCGGAGGCGGTCGAGCAGTGGTTCACCGAGGCAGAGAGCACCCTGGGCGGGTAGGGACGCCCGGACGGGCGGGGCGCGTCGCGGGTCTCCGCGGCGCGCCCCGCCCGTTCAGCCGGCGACGGCCGCCAGCGGCGCCCGCAGCCGGTTCCCCAGCCGGCGCAGCGCCCCGGCCGCCGAGCCGCGGACGGTGAACCCGTTCGGCAGGGACAGCCGCAGCACCTGCTTCCACGCCGAGGCGACCTGCTCGTGCAGCGCCCCCGTGGTGTAGCTCAGGCCGTAGCGCTCGCAGATGTCGCGGATGCGCGGGGCGATCTCGGCGTAGCGGTTGCTGGGCAGGTCGGGGAACAGGTGGTGCTCGATCTGGTGGGACAGGTTGCCCGTCATGACGTGCATGGCCTTGCTGCCGTGGATGTTCGCCGAGCCGATCATCTGGCGCAGGTACCACTCCCCGCGGGTCTCGCCCTCGATGGAGTCGGTGGCGAAGGTCTCCACGCCCTCGGGGAAGTGCCCGCACATGATGACCGAGTGCGTCCAGAGGTTCCGCACCAGGTTGGCCACGGCGTTGGCCGCCAGGGTGTGCAGGAAGGACGGCCCCGACAGCAGCGGGTGCACGAGGTAGTCCTTGGCCGACTGCTGCCCCACCTTCCGCAGCGAGGCGCGCAGGTTGCGGCGGAACTCCTCGTCGTCGGTGGTGCCCTCGTCCAGGTGCTTCATCAGGTCCAGGTCGTAGGCCACGATGCCGTACTCGAAGATGCAGGCGGTGACGAAGTTCACCAGCGGCTGCGCGATGTGGGCGGGCTTCCACTCCTGGTCCTCGTCGACGCGCATGATGCCGTAGCCGAGGTCGTTGTCGCGGCCGAGCACGTTGGTGAACGTGTGGTGCAGCTCGTTGTGGCTGTGCTTCCACAGCTCCGAGGGGGAGGCGTGGTCCCACTCCCAGGCGGTGGAGTGGATCTTCGGGTCGCGCATCCAGTCCCACTGCCCGTGCATGATGTTGTGCCCGAGCTCCATGTTCTCCAGGATCTTCGCGACCGACAGGCCGGCGGTGCCCAGGACCCACGCGGGCGGGAACTTCGAGAACAGCAGGACGGCGCGGCTGCCCATCTCCAGCGACCGCTGGACCGTGATGACCTTGCGGATGTAGGCGGCGTCGCGCGCCCCGCGGGAGTCGACGACCTCCTGGCGCAGCGCGTCCAGCTCGCGGCCGAGGGCCTCGACCTGCTCCACCGACAGGTGGGCGGTCGGGTCCGGCTTGCCCGAGGGCTTGGGGGTGTGCCGGCGCCCCTCGGTGGCCGCGCGCACCTCGCCGCCGCGGGCGGGCGCGGGGGTGCGCTCCGGCACCGGTGCGGCGGCCGGGGAGGTGGCGGGCGGTGCGGTGGTGGTGGTCACGGGGTTCCTTTGCGGTTCGGTCTACAGGTCGATCTACAGGTCGATGTCGCACGGGCCGGCGGCGGCCGACACGCACGTCTGGATGCGGATGCCGTCCTCGGGGACCGCGGTGGTGATCTCGCCGTTGCGCAGGTCGCGCACCGCGCCGGAGCGCAGCGGGGCCACGCAGCGGAAGCAGATCCCCATCCGGCACCCCGACGGCATGAGCACCCCGGCCGCCTCGCCGGCGTCGAGGACGGTCGTGGCCCCGTCGGTCGCCACGAGCGCCCCGCTGCGGGTGAACGTCAGCGTGCCGCCCTCGCCCGCGGCCAGGACCGCGGGCCGGAAGCGCTCGGTGTGCAGCCGCCCGGGCGGGGTGGTGGCCGCCCAGTGCGCCTCGTGGGCGTCGAGCATGGCCGTCGGGCCGCACGCCCACGTCTGCCGCTCGCGCCGGTCCGGGACCAGCTCGTCGAGGTCGGCGGGGGCGAGGACGCCCTGGCGGGAGGTGTGGCGCTCGACGAGGCGCAGCCGCCCCCGGGCGTGCAGGCGGCGCAGCTCGGCGCCGAAGACGACGTCGGCGCCGGTGGGGGCGGAGTGCACGAGGACGACGTCGTCGAGCTCGTGCAGGTGCGAGCGCAGCATGCCCATGACGGGCGTGATGCCCGAGCCCGCCGTGACGAAGAGCACCGGCCCGCGGTGCGCGCCCAGCACGAAGTCACCGGCCGCCTGGCCCAGCTGCAGGAGCGTGCCCGGCGCGAGGGAGCGCACCAGGTGGTTGCTGACCACGCCGCCCGGCACGGCCTTGACCGTCACGCTGATCGAGCCGTCCGCGGTGGCCGGCGGTGAGGTGAGCGAGTAGGGGCGCCAGTGGCGCACGCCCTCGACGTCGACGCCGAGGCGGACGTACTGCCCGGGCACGTGCCCGGCCCAGTCCCGGCCCGGGCGGATGTGCACGGTGGCGGCGTCGGGTGTCTCGGCCGTGACGGAGAGCACCCGGCCGCGCAGCTCCGCGCCGGCGCGCAGCGGGGCGACCATGTCCAGGTAGTCGGCCGGCAGCAGGGGCGTCACCGCCGTGCGCGCGAGCCGCGCGGCCACCCCGAGGAGCGCGGCCCGGCGACCACCGGGGGCCGGGGCGGACGGCGGGGGGGTGCGAGTCGCGCTCAGGGCTCCTCCAGGGGCTCGTACCCGTCCCCGCGATCGGGGTGGTCGGACGATCACGCTCGGCATCGGCGGTTCCACCGTACCGATGTACCGTACGTGTACGTTGTACGTGAACGCACGTCCGGGGCGGTCGGTTCCCGGAGCCGCGATGCGGAGGAGCCCCTGGTGACAGCGGACCCACCCGCGCCCGACGACGGCGCGGGACGCGGGCCGGTCAGGCGGCGAGCGAGTCTCGCCCGCCGCGACGTCATGGTCGCGGCCCTGGCGATCGTCGACGCCGACGGTGTGGACGCCCTCTCCATCCGCCGGCTCGCGCAGGCGCTGGGCCGCAGCCCGATGGCCCTCTACCACCACGCGGAGAACAAGGGCGACCTGCTGGACGGGATCATCGAGCTGCTGCTGGAGGAGGTGCGCATCGACGCCGCCGCCCCCGACTGGCGGGCGGAGCTGCGCCGCGTCGGCCACGGCTTCCGCGCCCTCGCCCTGGCGCACCCGCACTCCGTGACCCTGCTCGTGACGCGGCCGCTGGCCACCCCGCTCGGGCTGCGGCCCCTGGGGACGCTGCGCCCGCTGGAGGCGTTCCTGCAGCTGATGACCGCTGCGGGCATGGCCGGGCCGGACGCGCTGGGCGCCTACCGCTGGTTCTTCGCGGTGCTGCACGGGCACGTGCTGGACGAGGTGCAGGAGTTCGTCGCCGACCCCGAGGAGCACGACGACCTGCTGCGCCTCGGCCTGCACCACCTGCCGCTGCGGCAGTTCCCCGTCGTGCGCTCGCTGGCCTCGGAGATCGGCCGCTACGACGGCGCCGCCCAGCTGGACCGGGGCCTGGACGTGCTGCTCACGTCCTTCGCGAAGGCGATCGGTGAGGGCGGGGCCCCGCCGGTCGCCGCCGCGCAGGGGTGATCCGCGACCGCCGGTGGCAGTTCGGCGGTCTCAGCCCTTGACGGCGTCCTTGACGTTCTCGCCGGCCTGCTTGAGCGAGGCCGTGCCCTGCTCGGAGCGACCCTCGGCCTCCAGGCGCTCGTCGTCCGTGGCCTTGCCGGCCGCTTCCTTGGCCTTGCCGGCCGCCTTGTCGGCGGCGTTGTCCGCCTTGTCCGCGATGCCCACGGTTCCTCCTCCACGCCGGTGTCCACGTCCGTGTCCACGCCGGTGCCCACGCCGGTGCCCACGCCGGTGCCCACGCCGGGCCCGGTACGCACGACGTACCCGCTCCCGCGCCTCCCAACCGTGTGCGGCTGGAACCGGCCGGCGCGGGTATTGCAGGGAGGGGCGGGACGTGCGCCCGGGTCGCGATCACCGCGTCTACGGCGTAGACAGCACGGGGCCGGCGGACCGGCGCACGACCGGCACCACCCGTCCACGACGACCTGGAGGACCACCATGAGCACCGCCAGCGGATCCCACGTCCCCGGAGAGCGCCCGGGCGGGGGCCAGGGCTCCCGCGCCGCCAGCAGCACCGACCCCGACCCCGGCATCAGCGTCGAGCGCAAGGCCGGCGCCACCTCCATGGGGCGCCTCGGCCTGGACCGCGTCTCGGTCGTGAACCGGGAGAAGGAGCAGTTCGGCGGGGTCAAGGTCGGCTCCGCCTTCTTCGGCTGGCTGACCGCCACCGGCACGGCCGTCCTGCTCACCGCACTGCTCACCGGTGCCGGCGCCGCCGTGGGCGCGGCCACCGACACCGACGCAGCCACCGCGGCCGACGGGGCCGGCGACAACATCGCCACGGTCGGTCTCTTCGGCGCCATCGCCCTGCTCGTCGTCCTGTTCGTCGCCTACTTCGCCGGCGGCTACGTGGCCGGCCGCATGGCGCGCTTCAACGGGGCCAAGCAGGGCGTGGCGGTGTGGCTGTGGGCCGTCGTCATCGCCGTCGTCGTGGCGGTCGTCACGGCCGTCGCGGGATCCCGCTTCGACCTCCTCGGCCGGCTCGGCAGCTTCCCCACCCTCCCGGTGAGCGGGCAGGACCTGTCCACCGCGGCCATCGTCACCGCCGTCGTGGCCGTGCTCGTCGCCCTCGCCGGAGCGGTCCTCGGCGGCCTCACCGGCATGCGCTTCCACCGCAGGGTCGACCGCGCCGGCCTCGGGCGCTGACCCGGCCGCGCCCCGCGGACCTCACCGGGGCAGCACCCGGCCCAGCACCCGCAGGGCGTTGCCGCCCGCGACGGCGGCCACCTCGGGCCCGCTGAACCCGTGCCGGCGCAGCGCCGCGGTCAGCAGCGGCAGGCCCGTGACGTCCACCGGTGTCGTCACGGCCCCGTCGAAGTCGCTGCCCAGCGCCAGGTGCTCGACCCCCACGAGGTCCGCGGCGCGCCGCAGCGTGCGCGCCACCGCGGCCACGTCGTCGCCGTCCACGGCCGGCTCGAAGAACGTGATGCCGAGCAGCCCGCCCGTGGCGGCGACCTGCCGCGCGAGCTCGTCGGAGAGGTTGCGCGGGTTGTCCCACACGCTGCGCAGCCCGGTGTGGGAGACGACGACGGGTGCGGTGGTGACGTCCAGCACGTCGCGCACGACGGCCGGGGAGGAGTGCGCCACGTCGACGACGACGCCGCGGGACTGCGCCCGGCGCACCACGTCGCGGCCGAAGCGGGTCAGCCCGCCGCGGTGCCTGCCGTGGGCGGAACCACCGAGCTCGTTGTCGGCGAGGTGGTGCAGGCCCACCATCCGGTAACCGGCCGCCACCAGCACGTCGAGGTTGTCGAGGTCCCCCTCCAGGGCCTGGCAGCCCTCCAGCGCCAGCATCGCGCCGACGAGGCCGGGGTCCCGGTGCCGGCCGGCCAGCAGCTCATCCAGGTCCCCGGCGCGGCGCACCGCCAGCAGCCGGCCCGCTTCGGCCTCGACCAGCTCCTCCAGCCGCCGCGCCAGGTGCAGCGCCCGCTGCAGGCGGCTGCGCCACGTCCGCACCGGCCAGCCCCGGGCGACGGCCAGGGCGGTGACGAGGTCGCGGCCGGTGTCGTTGTCCGCCAGGCCGGCCCCGAACGGGGTGTGGGTCACCGCCGCCAGCACCTGCAGGGCCACCCCGCCCTCCCGCAGCCGCGGCAGGTCGAGGTGGCCCGTCGCGGCGCGGCGGCGCAGGTCGCGCCCCCACAGCAGCGAGTCGGCGTGCAGGTCGACGACGGTCAGGCGGTCGTGGGCGCGCCGGTCCGCCGCCGTGACCGGGTACGGCGGCGGCAGGGTGGTGCGGTTGAGGCGGCCGGCCACCAGCGCCGCGTACCCGCGCAGCCCCGCGGCGGCCAGCCCGGCCGAGCCGAGCAGGCCGAGGGCGCCGGGCAGGGGCCGGGGGATCCGCACGGGCCCATCCTGCAGAGCCGGGGCCGCTCGTCGCGCGGCGTGGCACCATGCGCCCGTGCGCTACGAGTTCACCGCCGAGCTGTGGCGCTGGGAGGCCCGGCCCGACCTGTGGGTGTTCGTCCGGCTCCCCGCCGACGTCTCCGCCGAGATCCGCGACGTGCCGCGGCCGCGCTCGGGTTTCGGGGCGGTGCCCGTCCGCGTCGCGTGCGGCGGCTCGCGGTGGTCGACGTCGGTGTTCCCCGAGAGCGCGGACGGCGCCTACGTCCTGCCCGTGAAGAAGGCGGTGCGCGACGGCGAGCGCCTCGCGCTGGGCGACCGGGCGCGGTTCGTCGTCGAGGTCCTCGGCTGACGCCGGGTTCCCCGGGCCGGGTCGCGAGGTCCGCGGACCTGCACTACAGCTGGGACCTCCGCGTTCGGTCTGGAGGTTTCGTGCCCACCTGGTTGGCTGCTGGTCTGTGGGGTCTGCTCGGGGGCGCCGCCCTCCTGCTGGGCGCGGCGGTGGCGTGGGCGGTGCGGGTGCCGCAGCGGGTCGTCGCCGGCGTCATGGCCTTCGGGGCCGGGGTGCTCATCTCCGCGCTGGCCTTCGACCTCGTCGACGAGGCGGGCGAGAGCGGCGGGCTGCTGCCCGCGGCCGGCGGGTTCCTCGTGGGCGCGCTGGTGTACGTCGCCGCCAACGTCGTGCTCGCCCGGCGCGGCGCGCGGCACCGCAAGCGCTCCTCAGGCCAGCAGCCCTCCGAGGGCGAGCAGTCCGGCAGCGGCACCGCGATCGCGCTGGGCGCCCTGCTCGACGGGGTCCCGGAGTCGGTGGTCCTCGGTCTCGGCCTGGTCGGTGGTGGCGCGGTGAGCCCGGCGATGCTGGCCGCGGTGTTCATCTCCAACGTCCCCGAGGGCCTGTCGAGCTCCGCGGGGATGAAGGCCGGCGGCCGCAGCGCGCGCTACGTCTTCGGCGTCTGGGGTGGCATCGCCCTCGCCAGCGGGTTGTCGGCGCTCGTCGGCTACGCGGCCCTGCAGGGCGCCCCGGCCGAGGTGGTGGCCTTCATCACCACCATCGCCGCCGGCGCGATCCTCGCCATGGTCGCCGACACGATGATCCCGGAGGCGTTCGAGCGGGCGCACCTGTCCACCGGCCTGATCACCGCGCTGGGTTTCCTCACCGCCTACACCGTCCACCAGCTGGGCGGGTGAGCCCCCGCCCGCCGTCGGTGGCCACCGCTCACCTCGTGAGCAGGTCGGCGAGCACGTCCGCCAGTGCGGTGGCCCCCACCTCCGCGTCGACGTCCTCGACGTGCTCGGCGGGGGAGTGGGAGACCCCCGAGGGGTTGCGCACGAACAGCATCGCGGTGGGCAGGTGCGCCGCCAGCACCCCGGCGTCGTGGCCGGCGCCGGTGTCCAGCACCGGCGCGTCCGGCAGGACCTCCCGCAGCCGCTCGCGCAGCGCGGGGTCGAAGTGCGCGGTGGGGCTGAAGGACTCCTCCACGAGTTCGGCGGTGCAGCCCTCCGCCGCGGCCACCTGGCGGGCCCGCTCGTGAATCTGGGCCACGAGCGCGGCCGTCGTGGCGTCGTCGGGGTGGCGCACGTCGAGCCACAGGTCGACGCGGGAGGCGATGACGTTGGTGCCCCCCGGCACCGGCTGGACGCGACCCACGGTGGCGCGGGCCGGCGGGTGCGCCCGCGCCGCGTCCCGGGCGGCGACGACGACCTGCGCGGCCGCCACCAGCGGATCGCGGCGGTCGGCCATCAGCGTGGTGCCGGCGTGGTTGCCCTCCCCGGACACGGTCAGCCGCCAGCGGCCGTGCCCGAGGATCGACGAGCCGATCGCCACGGGCCGGCCGAGGTCGACGAGCCCGCGCCCCTGCTCCACGTGCAGCTCGACGAACGTGCCGATGCGGGCCAGGGTCTCGTCGTCGCGGCCGACCCGGCGCGGGTCGAGGCCGTGGCGGGCGGCGACGTCGGCGAAGGAGTTCCCGTCGGGGTCGCGCAGCGCGCGGGCGCGGTCGGCGCCGATCGCACCGGTGAGCAGCCGCGAGCCCAGGCAGGCCACGCCGAAGCGGGAACCCTCCTCCTCGGGGAACACCGCCAGCGCCAGCGGCCGCCGCGGCGCGAGGTCCCGGCCGCGCAGGTGGTCCACGGCGGCCAGGGCGGCGGCCACGCCGAGGGGGCCGTCGAAGGCGCCGCCGCCGGGTACGGAGTCCAGGTGGCTGCCGGTGACGACGGCGTCGGTCAGCGGCAGGCCGGCGGGGTTCCACCACGCCCACAGCACGCCGTTGCGGTCGGCTTCGACGTCGAGGCCCCGGGCGGCGGCGTGGGCGGTGAACCACTCGCGCAGCTCCAGCTCGGCGGTGGACCACACGGGGCGGGAGTACCCACCGCGGACCGGGTCGGTACCGGTGCCGCCCACCTCGGCGAGCAGCCCGGCGACGGAGGCGGCGGTGGGCGCGGCGGCGATCGTCTCAGGCACGGGCGGCCATCTCCTCGGGGGCGGCGGGCGCGGGCAGCGGGGTGCGGGGCAGCCGGAACCGCTCCGGGGCGCCGGTGGCGCCGGTGGCGACGTCGGCGGCGAGCTCGCCGATGAGGGGGGCGAACTTCGCACCGTGCCCGGAGCAGGGCGACAGCAGCGTGATGCCGTCGGCGCCGTCGAGCAGGAAGTCCTCGGTGGGGGTGTTGGTGAACAGGCACGTCGTCTCCGCGTACGGCTCCGGGACGAGACCGGGCAGGTGGCGGCGCACGTGCTCCACGACCCGCGCCCGGTTGGCGGGGTCGACGACGCCGTCCTGCTCGGCCGCGGAGGGCAGCACCCTGCCGGCGTTGTACTCGGCGAGCTTCTGGCCGCGGAAACCGGCGTCGCGGCCGCCGGGCAGGCCGTACGTCTGGATCCGCGGCGACTTGTGGATGAAGGTCGGCCACGGCGCGGTGCCCGCGGGCGGCTGGTCGCGGTACGGGAAGTGGTAGGCCTGTTCCTGCCGGACCTGCAGCCGCGGCACGGCGTCGCGCACGGCGGCCGGCAGCGGGAGCCGGTCGAGCAGCGCCGGCAGCCAGCCGCCGGTGCTGACGACGACCCGCCCGGCATCGAGGACGTCCCCACCGGTCGACGTGATCCGGTAGCCGCCGCGGGTGCGCTCGACGTGTACGACGTCCCAGCCGGTGCGCAGCTGCGCGCCGCAGGCGGTGGCCGCGGCCACCATGGCCGCCACGGCGGACTCCGCGTCGACCACCCCGGCACCGGGGTGCCAGAGCACCTCGGTGTCGAACGCGATGTGCGGCCAGCGCGCACGGGCGCTCGCGGCGTCGAGCAGCTCGTGCTCGACCCCTGCGCCGGCGAGCACGCGGGCCAGCGCGGCGGGGTCGCGGGTGGTGCCGAAGTCCAGCGCGCCGGTGGGGGTGATGAGCCGCCGGCCCGCCAGCCGCTCGAGCTCCTCCCAGCAGGGTTTCGCGCGCACGACGAGGTCGGTCCAGAAGGGGTCGGGGTAGGCGTAGCGGAAGATGCGGGCCGAACCGTGGGAGCTGCCGTCGTGGGCCGCCGGCCGGGTGCGCTCCAGCAGCGCCACCTCCGCGCCGCGGGCGGCCAGCTGCCACGCCGTCGCGGCACCGGCCAGTCCCGCACCGATGACGGCGTAGCGGGAGGAGTTCGGGTGGGCGCTCATGACGTGACCTCTCGGGTCGTCGGGTGGCGGTCGCGGCGGTGGCACCGGGGACCACGGCCGGCACGGGGACCGCACGGTCCGGGGACGGACCAGTTGTATCACCGTGGACGGTGTCTACTGTGGTGAATCAGCCTGCAACCAGGTGACGGCCATGTCGCGGAACCGGGTCAGGCCCTTGTAGTCGACCATGTCCTGCGGCAGTTCCGCGAGGACGGAGGCCAGCTGCCGCCGCCACGCGGGTACCGCGGCGATCTCGGCGAGGCTGAGCAGGTGGGTGCGGATGAGGAAGAGGATGCAGCCGCTGTCGGGCAGCCGGAGGAGGTGCTGCACCTCCACGCGCAGGTGCAGCCGCCGCCCGACGTCCGCGGCGGTCAGCCGGCTCCGGTCCGGTCCCCACTGCGGGTAGGTCTCGGTGGCGGTGTCCAGGCGCCGGTCGACGGTCATCGTCCAGTTCGTGCGCCGGTACGGTTCACCGGGTTGCAGCCGCAGGAGGAACTGCTGGGCGCGGGGGACGACCCCCTCCTCGTGCACGCGGGGCACGGGGCCGTGGATCTGCAGGAAGCTCATGCCGACGTCGAAGTTCACCGACCAGTCCGCGGCGGACGTCACCAGCGCGGCGTCCGCCCACAGCGCGTCCTCGCGCTGGTCCAGCAGCACGAGGTCCTCCTGCACCTGCGCGCCGATGTAGCGCAACGGGTCCGCCGGCAGCGTCGAGGCATTCCCGACGACGAAGCGCTGCTCCAGGCCCAGCAGGTCGTTGCGCCAGTGCCAGGACCCGTCGTCGAGCCGGCGCAGGGCGAACGAGGCGGGATAGCCGCTGGACATCTCGCGCATCAGGAACAGCATCGCGTCCCAGGTCGCGGGCACCATGTGCGCCAGCACGGCGCAGCGGCTGGGATCGGCCCGCAGCACCTGCTCGCGCGCGGCGAGCTCGTGGTGGTGGTCGGCGTCGACGTCCACGAGCCGCTCCCCCCAGGCGCCGGCCGTCGTGGTGACCGTGCGCGCGGCGGGTTCCACGTTGGCGGAGTAGCGGTAGCGATCGGCCGGGAAGGGCCAGGGGAAGCGGCGGACGCGCTCGGGCAGGTCGGTGCCGGTCGGCTGCGCGGGCAGGTCGGTGGTGGTCACAGGTCTCGCTCCCTCACGGTTCCAGCTCCCTCACAGGTCCAGTTCCAGGGTGTCGTCGAGGCCGCGCGAGACGCAGGCCATGACGCTGTCACCGGCACCGCGCTCGGCCGGGCCGAGGTAGAGGTCCCGGTGCTCGACGCGCCCGGCGCGCACGCCGAGGCGGCACTCGCCGCACACGCCCTGCCGGCAGCGGTTGGGCACGGCCACGCCCGCCTCCTCCAGCGCCTGGAGCAGGCTGGTGCCGCTGGGGACCCCGACCAGGCGGCCGCTGCGGGCCAGGTGGGCGGTGAACGGCCTGCCGGGCGGCAGCTCGTCGACGGCGAAGCGCTCGGCGTGGACGCGTTCGTCGGGCCAGCCGGCCTCCCGCGCGAGCTCGGCCACCGTGTCGAGCAGGCCGGGTGGCCCGCAGGTGTACAGGTGGGTTCCCAGCGGCTGCCCGGCCAGCGCGGCGCGCAGGTTGCGGCGGGTCGCGGCGCGCCCGCGCATCTCGTGCAGGCGGCCGCCGCACAGCTCGCGGAGTTCGGCCAGGTGGGCCGCGGTGCCCTCGCGGTAGCTGTAGAGCAGGGTGAACGAGCGCTGCCACCGCAGTGCGGCGCGCACGTGGGACAGCATCGCGGTGACGCCGATGCCACCGGCCACGAGCAGGTGGTGGCGGGCGGTGAGCACCGGCGGGAACGCGCTGCGCGGCGGCGAGGCGCTGACCACCTGCCCGGCCGCGAGCTGCTCGTGCACCCAGGTGCTGCCGCCCCGGCCGTCGCGCTGGTGCAGCACGGAGACGGCGTAGCTGCGGGGTTCCAGCGTCGGGCCGGTCAGGGAGTAGGCGTTGCGCCGGCCGCCGCAGTCCAGCACGAGGTGGCTGCCGGGCGTGAACGACGGCAGGGTGGCGCCGTCGAGGGCTTCGAGGACCACGCTGCGCACGTCGGGTGCGGCGACCTGCACCTCGCGCACCCGCAGCAGCAGCTGCTCGGGCCGTCCGGTCGCGGTGGTCGCAGCGCCGGTCGTGGTGGTCGTCGCCATCACGGGTTCTCCTCCGGGGTGGGGATCTCCTCCGCGTCCGCCGCGAAACCCATGTAGCCGGCGTGGCGGCGGGAGACGTGGTGGTACACCAGCAGCGTGCGCCCGCAGCCGGCGCACGGGCAGGTGCCGCCGACCGGCGCGGTCGTCGTCGTGGTGGTGCGGCAGTGGGTGCACAGCACCCGGCGCCGCGCGGTGCTCACCGCGTGCGCGGTGATCTCGGCGTCGATGGCGCCGTGGGCGCGGACGGCGGCGCACGCGAGCAGGACCTCGTCCTCCGGTCCCACCACGCAGAAGCGCCAGCCCGCCCGGGCGCCCCGCGCCTGCCGGTCGGCCCAGCGCACCGCCGCACCGTAGGGACCGGCCGGGGCGGCCGCCCGGTGCCGGAGCACCGGGCGGCCCAGCTCCACCAGGCGTTCGCACCAGCGGTCGGCCACCGCGTGCGCCTCCTCCCCGACGGACAGCACGGCGAACGCGCGCCCGAGCTCGTCGACGTCCGGTGCCGTGGTCGGCCAGGCGGGGACGCTGGTCGGCACGGGCGGCTCCTCTCTCGCGTGCTGGTCGGCGGGTCCGGTGCGGGAGCGTCAGGGGGCGAAGGAGCGGTGGCCGACGTAGAAGGCCAGCGCCCGGTCGGGGGTGGAGAAGAGGATGGTCGAGCCCTTGGGGAAGAAGATGGCGTCCTTGGGGCGGGCGACGAGGACCTGGCCGGTGTCGGCGTCCTCCAGCCGGAACTCGCCCTCCAGGACGATCTTCATCTCGTCGTAGGTGTACTCGTAGCGCAGCGGCGCGTCGGTGTGCCTGAGCTCGAAGAAGCCCGAGGCCATCTCCGAGCCGTCGGGGTTGGTGTAGACGTCCCCGATGAACCCCTCGGTGCCGGCGAACCGCGGCTCGTCCATGCGGGGCAGACCCTGCCAGCCGCCTGGTGTGACGCGGAACGGCGTGCTGCTGGTGGCGATCTCCACGGTTCCTCCAGGTGTGGTGTGCCGCAACGCTTCAGCGGGCGGCGTCGGTCACGGTGCCGGGGATGCGGGCGGTGGCGACCGGGTGCGGCAGCGCGCCGCCGCCGATCGCGGTGGCCGGGGCCAGGTCGTAGGCCGTCTCGGCGTGCACGGTGAGGTCGATGCCCTGCTGCTCGGCCTCGGCGGGCAGCCGCAGCCCGATGGTCTTGTGCAGCACGAGCGCGATGACGAGGGTGACGACGAAGGAGTAGGCCAGCACCGCGGCCGCGGCGACCGCCTGCACGCCGAGCAGCTCGAACCCGCCGCCGTAGAACAGGCCGTCGCGGCCGTTGGGGGCCTCGGCGGTGGCGAGGAACCCGATGAGCAGCGTGCCCAGCACGCCGCCGACGAGGTGGACGCCGACGACGTCGAGCGCGTCGTCGTAGCCGAAGCGGTGCTTGAGGCCGACCGCGAGCGGGCACACCGCGCCGGCGACGAGGCCGACGACCATCGCCCCGACCGGGGAGACCGCGCCGCAGGAGGGCGTGATGGCGACGAGGCCGGCGATGGTGCCGGAGGCCGCGCCCAGGGTGGTGGCGTGCCCGTCGCGCAGCTTCTCCACGACGAGCCAGGCCAGCAGGGCGGCGCACGTGGCGGCGAAGGTGTTGAGGAACACCACCGAGGCGGCGTTGCCGGCGGCGAGCGCGGAACCGCCGTTGAACCCGAACCAGCCGAACCACAGGATGCCCGCGCCGAGCACGGTGGAGGGCAGGTTGTGCGGGCGGGCCGGGCGCGGCCAGCTCAGCCGCTTGCCGAGGACCAGGACGACGGCGAGTGCGGCGATGCCGGCGTTGACGTGCACCGCGGTGCCGCCGGCGAAGTCGACCGCCGCGAGCCGGTTCGCGATCCAGCCGCCGGTGACGGAGCCGTCGGCGGAGTCGAAGGCGAACACCCAGTGCGCCACGGGCAGGTAGACGAGCGTGACCCACAGGCCGCTGAAGACCAGCCAGGCGCCGAACTTCATCCGGTCGGCGACCGCGCCGGCGACGAGCGCGACGGTGATGGCGGCGAAGAGGGCCTGGAACGCGGCGACGAGGGCGGGGGGCAGGGTGGCGTCGGGCTGCTCCGCCAGCAGCTGCCCCAGGCCCGGGTACTCGGTGACGTCCCCGAGGACGCCTGCGCCACCGTAGGAGTTCCCGAACACGGCGGAGTAGCCGTAGAGCACCCACAGCACCCCGGTCAGGGCGACGGCCCCGAAGACCATCATCATCATGTTGAGGGTGCTCTTGGTGGCGGTCATGCCGCCGTAGAAGAGGGCCAGGCCGGGAACCATGAGGCTCACCGCCATCGCGCTGGCCAGGATCCAGGCGGTGCTTCCTGTGTCCACGGGCATCTCCGGGGTCGGGGGATCGGTGGCGGGACGTGCCGTCGCGGCGGGTGCGGACCGGATCGTCCGGCGCGGGTGCACCGTTGCGGAGCGCAACCACTGTCGTGAGACGGCGTCGCTCATCAGTAGACACGGTGGCGGATTTCTCGCGCTCGACGTTCCTGTTACGGCTGGGTGTCCGGGGCGGCCGACGGGCGCGTCACGGGGTCTTGACGGTCGCGAAACGCGGCTGAAACACGGGCTCTGTCTACTGTTGTGAGACACAAGGTCTTGACAGTGAACTCTCCGTGGGAGACGCAGATGACCGTTTCGCTGACCCCGACCGCCCCCCAGGACGCCGTGCCCGTCCTGCCGGCCCCTGCCGCGTCGCCCGCCGCCGCGCCCGCCGGTGCGCAGTCGCTGGCGAGCCTCGCCCGGGCCGACGGCGTGCGCTTCCTGCTGGCGACGTTCACCACCCTCACCGGCAAGCCCTGCGCCAAGCTCGTCCCCGTCGCCGCCGCCGACCAGCTGCAGGGTGAGGGTGTGGGTTTCGCCGGCTACGCCGCCGGCGCCATGGGGCAGCAGCCCAAGGACCCCGACGTCGTGGCGATCCCCGACGTCTCCTCCTACGTGCCGCTGCCCTTCGTGCGGCCCGGGCTCGGCATGGTGCACTGCGACCCGCACGTGGCGGGCGTGCCGTTCGCCTTCGCCCCCCGCGTCCTGCTCAAGGCGCAGACCGCCCGCGCCGCCGAGCTGGGCCTGACCATGTCGACCGGTGCGGAGGTGGAGTACTTCCTCGTCCGGCGCGGCGCCGACGGTGCGCTCGCCACGGCCGACGCCCGCGACGACGCCGCCCAGCCCTGCTACGACTCCCGCGGGCTGACCCGGATGTACGAACACCTCGCCGCCGTCTCCGACGTGATGTCCGAGCTCGGCTGGGGCCCCTACGCCAGCGACCACGAGGACGGCAACGGGCAGTTCGAGCAGAACTTCCACCACGCCGACGCCCTGACCACCGCCGACCGGGTCGTGACGCTGCGGTACGTCATCCAGATGCTCGCCGAGCAGCGGGGCATGACCGCGACCTTCATGCCCAAGCCGTTCACGGACCGGACCGGCAACGGCCTCCACCTGCACCTGTCGCTGTGGGACACCGCCGAACGCGGTGGCGGTGCGCGCTTCCCCGCCGCGGGGCGGCCGGACCCGCGGGGGCTGGGCCTGTCGGCGCTGGGGTACTCCTTCGTCGCCGGGCTGCTGGAGCACGCCCCCGCCCTGCACGCCCTCATCGCCCCGACCGTGAACTCCTACAAGCGCACCGGCGCCACGAGCACCGCCTCCGGTGCGACGTGGGCGCCGCGCTCGGCCACGTACGGCGGCAACGACCGCACCGTGCTGGTGCGGGTGCCCGACGGCAACCGGGTGGAGCTGCGCGCCGGGGACGGCTCGGCGAACTCCTACCTCGCCTCCGCCGGCGCGCTGGGTGCCGGCCTCGACGGCGTCCGCCGCGACCTCGACCCCGGCGCCCCGGGCCCGCGCGAGGCGGGTTCCTCCGCCGCGCTGCCGCGGACCCTGCTCGACGCCGTGCACGCCCTGGAGGCCGACGCCGTCGTGCGCGGGGTCCTCGACGCGGTCGACCCGGCCGCGGGCGTGGCCGCCTACTACGCCGGGCTCAAGCGGGAGGAGTTCTACGCCTGGCACAACACCGTGAGCGCGTGGGAGCTCGACCGCTACCTCACCTCCGTCTGACGCTCACCACCTGCGAGAAACGATGTACACTGACGTGAAACCACTTGCTGCGACCCTCGGAGGACGCTGATGTGCGGCATCGCCGGGCTCCACGTGCGCGACAGCGCCCTGTTCCCACACCTGGGGCGCCTGCTCCAGGGCATGCTCTGCCAGGCCGCCGAGCGCGGCACCGACGCCGCCGGCGTCGGCATCTACGGCGACCCCCGCCTCACCCCGGCGGGCCGCTCCACCGTCTGCGTCCTCGACGTGCCGGTCCCCGCCGGGCAGGCAGCCGCCCTCGTGGACGCCGCCGGCGAGGTGGGGCCCGTGGAGGCCGTCGCCGCCGGCCAGACCACCGTGTTCACCGCACCGGCCTCCCCCGAGGTGCTGGAGGCCGCGGTGCGCGCCGCCTTCCCCGGCGTCGTCGTCACCAGCCGCGGCAACTCCCTGGCGGTGCTCAAGGGCACCGGCCACCCCGACGACCTGGCGCGCACCTTCTCCCTGGCCGACGCGCAGGGCTGGCAGGGCGTGGCCCACACCCGGATGGCGACGGAGTCGGCCGTCACCTCTACCGGCAGCCACCCGTTCTCCGTCGGGCCGGACCAGTGCCTCGTGCACAACGGCTCCTTCGCCAACCACGCGACCATCCGCCGCGAGCTGCGTGCCGAGGGCATCGCCTTCGACTCCGACAACGACACCGAGGTCGGCGCCCGCTTCGTGGCTCACCAGCTCGCGCAGGGCGCCGACGTCGAGAAGGCGCTGCGGCTGCTCTGCGAGCGCTTCGACGGCTTCTACACCCTCGTCGTGACGACCGGCACGTCCTTCGCCGTCGTCCGCGACGCCATCGCCTGCAAGCCCGCGGTCGTCGCCGAGACCGACGCCTGGGTCGCCATGGCCTCGGAGTACCGCTACCTCGCCGGGCTGCCCGGTGTGGAGTCCGCCCGCATCTTCGAGCCCGAGCCGGAAGTGGTGTACGCATGGGAGCGCTGACCGACGTGACGACCGACGTGACGACCGACGTGACGACCGGCGCGGCCGCCACGACGACCGCGGACGTGGTCGTCGACCTGGCCACCGCGCAGGTCCGCGAGCTGAACGCCCGGCTGCATGCCGTCGCCCCCGCAGCCGGTCCCAGCACCTGGCGGGTGCTGCACCCCGCCGGCAAGCACAACATCGCCGTCGGCCTCGACCGCGACCTGACGGTCGAGGTCGAGGGCCACGTCGGCTACTTCTGCGCCGGCATGAACCAGCAGGCCGCCGTCGTCGTCCACGGCAACGCCGGAAACGGCGTGGCGGAGAACATGATGTCCGGGCGGGTCCACGTGCGCGGCAACGCCTCCCAGGCCGCCGGTGCCACCGCCCACGGCGGCCTGCTCGTCATCGACGGCGACACCTCCGCCCGCTGCGGGATCTCCATGAAGGGCGTGGACATCGTCGTCGGCGGCAGCGTGGGACACATGAGCGCCTTCATGGCGCAGGCCGGCCGGCTCGTCGTCTGCGGCGACGCGGGCGACGCCCTCGGCGACTCGATCTACGAGGCGCGCCTCTACGTCAGGGGTTCGGTGAAGTCCCTCGGCGCCGACTGCGTCGAGAAGGAGGTGCGGGCCGAGCACCTCGCCGAGCTGGCCGGGCTGCTCGCCGCCGCCGGCCGCGACGAGGACCCGGCGCAGTTCCGCCGCTACGGCTCGGCCCGCACGCTCTACAACTTCCACGTCGACAACGCCTCGGCGTACTGAGGGGGAACCCCGTGAACGACTTCGCCTCCCAGGGTCTGCGCGAGTCCGCGACCTTCGACCGCACCACCATCGCCGCCATCCAGCACGCCGCCCGCACCGGCATCTACGACATCCGCGGCGGCGGTGCCAAGCGCGAGCTGCCGCACTTCGACGACCTGCTGTTCCTCGGCGCGAGCATGTCCCGCTACCCCCTGGAGGGCTACCGGGAGCGCTGCGACACCGACGTGGTGCTCGGCGCGAGGAACGCGAAGTTCCCGCTGCACCTGTCCACCCCCGTGACCATCGCGGGCATGAGCTTCGGCGCGCTGTCCGGGCGGGCCAAGGAGGCCCTCGGTCGCGGCGCCAGCGAGGTCGGCACCTCCACCACCACCGGCGACGGCGGCATGACGGAGGAGGAGCGCGGCCAGTCCAAGCACCTCGTCTACCAGTACCTGCCCTCCCGGTACGGCATGAACCCCGACCACCTGCGCGCCGCCGACGCCATCGAGGTCGTGCTCGGGCAGGGCGCCAAGCCCGGCGGTGGCGGGATGCTGCTCGGCCAGAAGATCACCGAGCGGGTCGCCGGGATGCGCACGCTGCCCGTCGGCGTCGACCAGCGCTCGGCCTGCCGGCACCCGGACTGGACCGGTCCGGACGACCTCGCCATCAAGATCGCCGAGCTGCGGGAGATCACCGACTGGGAGAAGCCGGTCTACGTCAAGGTCGGCGCCTCCCGGCCCTACTACGACGTCAAGCTCGCCGTGAAGGCGGGAGCCGACGTCGTCGTCGTGGACGGCATGCAGGGCGGCACCGCCGCCACCCAGGACGTCTTCATCGAGCACGTCGGGATCCCCACCCTCGCCGCGATCCCGCAGGCCGTGCAGGCCCTGCAGGAGATGGGGGTGCACCGCGAGGTGCAGCTGATCGTCTCCGGTGGCGTCCGCAACGGCGCCGACCTGGCCAAGTGCATGGCGCTGGGCGCCGACGCCGTGGCCATCGGCACCGCCGCCCTCATCGCCCTGGGCGACAACGACCCCGCCCTCGACGCGGAGTACCGGGCGCTGGGCTCGGCGGCCGGCTACTACGACGACTGGCAGGCCGGGCGCGACCCGGCGGGCATCACCACCCAGGACCCCGAGCTGCAGCAGCGGCTGGACCCGGTGGCCGCCGGTCACCGCCTCGCGAACTACCTGCGGGTCATGACGATGGAGGCGCAGATCATCGCCCGCGCCTGCGGCAAGGCGCACCTGCAGCACCTGGAGCCGGAGGACCTGGTGGCCCTCACCGTCGAGGCCGCCGCGATGGCCCGCCTGCCGCTGGCCGGGACCTCCTGGGTCCCGGGACGGGCCGGGGCGGGCCTGTAGGACATCTCGCCGCGGTTTTGAGGTGCCGCACCGGGACCGGCATCGCGCCGCGTGACCCAGGTTTCGCTTCGCCGTGTCGGAGAGATGTTGCAGCAGTGTCTTTTCGCCGTGGTTTCGATGCGTCGGGTTTCGACCGCGTAAAACTTCGGCCGGCAGTTGTGGAAGCCTTGACTGGTTCATCTCGTGAGACTTGGATTCATCCCAGGTAACATCAACCCTAGGCGAGAGGAAGCTCCGCGTGCACCTGACGCCCAAGGACGAGGACCGCCTGCTGCTCTTCATGGCCGCGGAGCTGGCCCGCAAGCGGAGGCGGAACGGACTCGCCCTTACCTACCCCGAGGCTCGCGCCCTCATCGCCGACGAGGTGGTGGAGGCGGCCCGCGCCGGTGCCAGCGTCTCCGAGGCCGCCCGCGTCGGGTCCCAGGTGCTCACCGAGGACGACGTCCTGCCGGGGGTCACGGCCCTCATGGGCACCGTCCAGGTCGAGGGGTTCTTCGACGACGGCCAGAAGCTCGTCACCATCCACGACCCGATCCGCCCCGGTGAGCGGTCGCCGGTGGACGCCGGGCCCACCCCCGGGGAGGTCCTCGTGGAGGACGGTGACATCGAGCTCAACGCCGGCCGCCCGACCGCCGAGGTCGTCGTCGTCAACACCGGCGACCGCCCCGTCCAGGTGGGCTCGCACTTCCACTTCTTCGAGGTCAACCGCGCGCTCGCCTTCGACCGGCGCGCCGCGTACGGGATGCGGCTGGACATCCCCTCCGGGACCGCGGTGCGCTTCGAGCCCGGCGAGGAGAAGGACGTCCGGCTCGTCGCCCTCGGGGGTACCCGGGAGGTCTTCGGCCTCAACGACATGACCAACGCGGCACTGACCACCGCTGACGCGACGGCCCTGCAGGTGCTCAGCGCGGCGGGGTTCCGCGACACCGGTCGCGGCTGACCCACCGCGTCCCCGACACCACCTGAGGAGCCCGCATGTCCCTGCGCATCCCGCGCCGCCAGTACGCCGAGCTCTTCGGACCCACCACCGGTGACCGCGTCCGCCTGGCCGACACCGAACTGCTCGTGCGGGTCGAGCGCGACGACACCGTCCACGGCGACGAGGCGGTCTTCGGTGGGGGCAAGACCATGCGCGAGGGCATGGCGGTCCACAACTCCATCACCAACGCCGAGGGGGCCCTCGACTTCGTCATCACCAACGCCCTGGTCATCGACCCGGTGCTCGGCATCCGCAAGGCGGACATCGGCATCCGGGACGGGCGCATCGCCGGCATCGGCAACGCCGGCAACCCGCGCGTCATGGACGGGGTCGACCCGGGCATGGTGATCGGTGCGGGCACCGACGTCCGCTCCGGCGAGGGCATGATCGCCACCGCGGGGGCCATCGACGTCC
>NZ_BAABIL010000003.1:0-11755 GCF_039542765.1 Kineococcus glutinatus | reverse complement strand
GCGACGCCCCGTGGTCGATGAGCCACGGCCGGCCCCCCCACCACAGCGCGTTGGGGTTGCGCCAGGAGCGGTCGACGTTGAGGAGCAGGGCGTCGAACCACAGCACGCGCGCCGCCCACCCGGGGTCCACCGGGTCCACCGCCGGGTCGAAGGACAGCGCGCCGGGCAGGAAGTCCGTGCCGAGGTTGGTGCCGGGCGAGCGCAGCAGCAGGTCCTGCACCTCCTCGTCGGGCTCGCTGCGGCCGATGACGGGGTCCACCCGGACGGTGACCAGCTCGGGCACCTCCAGGTCCAGCGCAGCGGCCAGCCGGGCGGCGACCACCTCGGCCACCAGCACCCGCCGGCCCTGTCCCGCGCCGTGGAACTTCACCACGTACGTGCCGTCGTCGTCGGCCTCGCACAGCCCCGGCAGGCTGCCGCCCTCGCGCAGCGGGGCGACGTAGCGGGTGGCCTGGACGTCGCGGAGCACCCGGGCAGTCTGCCGCAGCGCCCGCCGCCACCCGCAGCAGCGGTGCCCGCCGCCCTCGCGGTGGCCGAGGCGCAGCCCGTAGGTTGCCCCGCATGAGCGACGACGCCGCCGAGACCACCGCACGGCCGCGCCAGCCCGGCGGCGACGAGCTGCCCGGCCCGGTGCGGACCGTCTGCGTCACCGGGGCGAGCGGGAAGGTGGGCCGCGCCGTCGTGGCCGACCTGCTCGCCCACGGCTACCGGGTGCGGGCCACCGACCAGCTCCCGCCCGCCGTCCCGGACGGCGTGCCGTTCCTGCGCGCGGACCTCACCGACTTCGGGCAGGCGGTGCAGGCCCTCGACGGCGCCGACGCCGTCGTGCACCTGGCCAACATCCCCGCCCCCGACCTGCTGCCGGACTCGGTGACGTTCGCGGCGAACACGACGATGAACCACAACGTGTTCACCGCCGCCGCCCGCGCCGGCCTGGAGCGGGTGGTGTGGGCCTCCAGCGAGACGACGCTGGGGCTGCCGTTCGACACCCCGCCGGACTACGTGCCCGTCGACGAGGACCACTACCCGCGCCCGGAGACGTCCTACGCGCTGTCGAAGGTGGCCAGCGAGATCGTCGCCGAGCAGGTCTCGCGCTGGAGCGGCATCCCGTTCGTCGCGCTGCGCTTCTCCAACGTCCTCACCCCCGCCGACTACGACGGCCTGCCGCAGGTGTGGCGCAAGCCCTCGCTGCGGCGGTGGAACCTGTGGGGCTACGTCGACTCCCGCGACGCCGCCGCCGCGTGCCGCCTGGGCCTGGAGGCGCCGCTGAGCGGGGCGCAGTCGTTCGTCATCGCCGCCGCCGACACCGTCCTGGACCGGCCCTCCCTCGACGTGCTGCGCGAGGAGTTCGGACCGGTGGAGGTGCTGCAGGACGTGCCGGGCAGCCAGACGCTGCTGTGCATCGACCGGGCGCGGGAGCTGCTGGGCTACGAGCCGCGGCACTCCTGGCGCGACACCCACGGGCGCGGCTGAGGGTCTGCGCCCAGCGCGCTCACAGCCCGTTCCCAGCCGCGCTCGGCCACACTGGAGCCGTGCGCAGCGCGTCCCCCACGCCCGAGGCCCGGCTGCTCGTCGTCGACGACGAGCCGAGCATCCGCGAGCTGCTGGCCACCAGCCTGCGCTTCGCGGGGTTCGACGTGGCGTCGGCCGCGGACGGCGCCGAGGCCCTGGAGCTCGCCGAGCGCACCCGCCCCGACCTCGTCGTGCTCGACGTGATGCTGCCCGACATGGACGGCTTCACCGTGACCCGCAAGCTGCGCCAGCGCGGCCGCGACGTGCCGGTGCTGTTCCTCACCGCCCGCGACGACACCGCCGACAAGGTGGCGGGGCTGACCGCCGGCGGCGACGACTACGTGACCAAGCCGTTCAGCCTGGAGGAGGTCGTGGCGCGCATCCGGGCGGTGCTGCGCCGCGCCGGGGCGCTGGCGGCGGCCGACGCCGGGCGGCTGTCCTTCCACGACCTGGAGCTGGACGAGGACTCCCACGAGGTGCGCCGCGCCGGGCGGCTGGTGGAGCTGTCCCCCACGGAGTTCAAGCTGCTGCGCTACCTCATGACCAACCCCAACCGGGTGCTGTCCAAGGCGCAGATCCTCGACCACGTCTGGGACTACGACTTCAACGGCGAGGCGCAGATCGTGGAGTCCTACATCTCCTACCTGCGCCGCAAGCTGGACACCGAGGGCCTGGCGCCCCTCATCCACACCAAGCGCGGCGTGGGCTACGTCCTGCGGCTGCCCCCGTCGTGAGGCGGTGCTGACGTGGTCGCCGTGGGTCCCGCCGTGCGGGAGGGGCTGGCCGCGCTGCGCCGGCTGCCCCCGCCCCGCCGGGTGCCGGCCGCGGTGTCGGGTGCGGTGGAGCGGCTGCCGCTGCGCACCCGGCTGCTCGCGGTCGTGGTGCTGCTGCTCGTGGCGGCGATGACGCTGACCGGGCTGGTGTCGCTGGGGCTGCTGCGCGGGCAGCTGCAGGACCGGGTGGACACCCAGCTGACGACGACCGGGGAGAACCTGTCCGACGCGGTGGTCGGCATCGACCTGGGCCGCGGCCAGCGGCAGGTGCTCCCCAGCGAGTTCTACGTGCAGGCCAGCACGTCGCAGGGGGAGGTCGTGGGGGCGATCACCCAGCTGACGCAGCACGACGGCTCCCCCCTCAGCCTCGACCTGCCGCCCCTCACCGCGGAGTTCGCCGACCGGCAGGACCAGCGGCCGTTCACGGTGGAGGACGCCGCCGGCGACGGCTCCGACTGGCGCGTCGTCGTCTACTCCTACCCCGAGCGGGGCGTCACCACGGCCGTCGCCCTCTCGCTGGACGACGTGGACCGCACCGTCGACACCTACCGCTACCTCGTGCTGCTCGTGAGCACCCTCGTCGTCGCCCTCGGCACCGTGCTGGCCGCCCTGGCGATCCGCCGCGCGTTCCGCCCGCTCGCGCAGATCGAGGTCACCGCCTCGGCCATCGCCGACGGCGACCTGTCCCAGCGCGTGCCACCGGCCGCCCCGGGCACCGAGGTGGGGCGGCTGGCGACGGCGCTCAACAGCATGCTGAGCCACGTCGAGCGCGCCTTCCGCGCCCGGCAGCGCTCGGAGGAGCAGATGCGCCGCTTCGTGGCCGACGCCAGCCACGAGCTGCGCACCCCGCTGGCGGCGATCCGCGGGTTCGCCGAGCTGCACCGCCTCGGCGCGCTGCCGGAGCGGGCGGACGTCACCCGCGCGATGGAGCGCATCGAGGCGGAGTCGACGCGACTGGGGCGGCTGGTGGACGACCTGCTCGTGCTGGCCCGCCTCGACGAGGCGCAGCGGCAGGCGCGGGAGCAGCCGGAGCCGGTGGACCTGGCGGTGCTGGCCTCCGACGCGGTGCACGACGCGCGCGCCCTGGCCCCCGAGCGGCACGTGCGGCTCGTCGGCCTGCCCGAGGGCGCGCCGGTGCGGCCCACCGCGGTGCTGGCGGCCGACGCGGGCCTGCGGCAGGTGCTGACCAACCTCGTCGGCAACGCGCTGCACCACACCCCCGCTGGCACGCCCGTGGAGGTGGCGGTGGGGCCGGTGCGGGGGCCCAGCGGTCCCGAGGCGGTCGTGGAGGTGCGCGACCACGGCGCGGGGCTGGCCCCGGAGGACGCCGAGCGGGTGTTCGAGCGGTTCTACCGCGTCGACGCCTCCCGCCGGCGCGGCACCGGTGGCGGCTCGGGGCTGGGCCTGGCGATCGTGAAGAGCATCGTGGAGGGGCACGGGGGCACGGTGGCGGTGGCGGCGACGCCCGGCGGGGGTGCGACCTTCCGGCTGCGCTTCCGGCTGGCCGCCCCGGAGGAGGACGCGGAGGAGGACGCCGGGGAGGACGCCGAGGGGGGTTCCGGGCACGACGCCACCGGGTATGGGTCTGCCGAGCACGACCGGCCGGCGCACGACCTGCCGGGGCGGGGAGGGCCGAGGCAGGGCTGATCCGGCGCGGCCGGCTTCACAGGGAACCTTCAGACAGCGCTCGGGAGCCCTCCAGGTGGGTATCCGTTCATTGGTAGCAGCAGGTGCAGTCCCACGAGGCAGAGGTGAGCAGCGATGAGCAACCCCGACGACCGCGAGCCGGTGCGGACGCCCGCGGACCGGGACGTCTGGGGCAACCCGACGCCCGGCGAGGGCGAGAGCCGGGGCGCTGGGCAGGACGGCGGCCACCAGGGCTACGGCTACGGCCAGAACGGCTACGGCTCGGGCTACGACCAGAGCGGCTACGGCATGGGTCACGACCAGAACGGCTACGGCTACGGCTCGGGCTACGACCAGAGCGGCTACGGCACGGGTCACGGCCAGAACGGCCACGACCAGAACGGCTACGCGAACGGTTCCCAGCAGCCGGCCTGGTACGGCTACGACGCGCAGCAGTCCGGCGACCCCTACGCCCCGCAGGCCCAGCAGCAGGGCACCGCGCTGCTCGACCCCGCCACCTCGCCCCGGCGCCGCCGCCGCCCCGGCTGGCTGGCCCTCGGCGCCGGGGTGGGCGCCAGCGCCCTCGCCGCCAGCGCGCTGACGGCGGCCCTCGTGACCGGCTTCTCCGACGAGGCGCCCAGCAGCTCGCTGAGCACCACGGGCGGCAGCACCAGCACCACCGCGCCGCAGAACCCGGGTGCCACCAGCGCCTCCCCGGACTGGGAGGCGGTCGTGGCGGACGTCTCCCCCAGCGTGGTCGCGGTCACCGTCGCCTCCAGCGCGGGTGAGGGCGAGGGCTCGGGCATCGTCTGGGACACCGAGGGCCGCATCGTGACGAACAACCACGTCGTCACCGGCGCCGGCGCGGGCGCCGAGATCACCGTCACCCTCTCCGACGGGCGGGAGTACGCCGCCAGCATCGTCGGCACCGACGCGGCCACGGACCTGGCCGTCATCAAGATCGACAACCCGCCGTCGGGGCTCGTGGCGGCGGAGTTCGCCAACTCCGACAACGTCCAGCCCGGCGAGCCGGTGATGGCGCTGGGCAACCCGCTGGGCCTGGCCCAGACGGCGACCACCGGCATCGTCAGCGCCGTGGACCGCCCGGTGACCACCGCCGCGGAGGAGTCGGAGAACCCCTTCGGCGGGCAGAGCACCACCGAGACGGCCGTGACGAACGCCATCCAGACCGACGCCGCCATCAACCCCGGCAACAGCGGCGGGGCCCTGCTGGACGGCGGCGGCAACGTGATCGGCATCAACTCCTCGATCGCCTCGCTCAGCAGCAGCGGCGGGCAGTCCGGCAGCATCGGCCTGGGCTTCGCGATCCCGTCCAACCTGGTCAAGCTCATCGCTGACCAGCTCGTGGCGGACGGCACCGCGGACCACGCCTGGCTCGGGGTCGGCCTGAGCTCCTCGGACGCCACGGTCACCGTCAACGGCGCCGGGCGCACGGGCGCCCACATCGCGGGCGTCACGGCGGGCACCCCCGCGGCGGAGGCGGGGCTGCAGGTGGACGACGTCGTCATCGCCGTCGACGGCGACGGGATCGACGGCGGGGAGTCGCTCATGGCGACGATCCGCGAGAAGGCCGTCGGCACGACGGTGACGCTGACGGTCGTGCGCGGCGGTCAGCAGCAGGACGTGCAGGTCACGCTCGGCACGCGGCCGGCGCAGTGATCGACGCCTAGCCGCGACGCGGCGCCCCAGCGGCGGTGGTGGTGGTTCCCAGCAGGGGCCACCACCACCGCCGCGGCACGTCGGCCAGCGGTGTCCAGCCGTCGCCGGGGAGTTCCCGGCCCGCGAGCGGGGCACCGGTCAGGTCCAGGAGCCCGTCGTGCACGACCCGGCGCCGCCCCGCGTCGCCGGACCAGGTGCGCCGGAAGCCCAGCACCACGGCGTGCGGGTGCCACGGGACGGGCGGCAGGTCCGGGCCGGCCGGGCCCCGGCGGGTGCGCACCGCCTCCCCGGAGGGGTCGCGCAGCAGGCCCAGGTGCTCCCCGTGCGGGGTGGGCACCCGCCGGGCGCGGACCACGTCGACGCGCCCGGCGCGACCCGCCCGGTCGGCCACCGCGCCGTCTGCCACCGCGCCACCGGTGGCCGCGTCGAGGGTGCTGGCCACCACCTCCTCCCCGCGCCGCTTGGGCCGCCGCAGCCCGGCGGCGCGCAGGCGTGCGAGCAGCTCCCGCGTCGTGACGGCCTCGGCGCCGGCGGCCACCGCCCTGTGGTGCACGTCCGCGGGCACGTCGTAGTGGTCGCCCTCGAAGGCTCGGCGCGGGATGCCGAGGGCGGCGGCGAAGCGGTGCAGCTCCTCCACCGAGGTGTCGCTGACGAGGTGGGCCCAGCTGCGGCCGTGGGCCGTCCACTGCGGACTGTCGATGAGGATGCTCATCGAGCCGTCCACACCCCTCGCCCGGGCGTCCGACGGCGCCCGCGCTGTGGACGGCGGACCTCGACGTGCATGCGGCTCCTTACGGTCGGCGCAGCGGTCCGGGGCGTTCCCGGTCGCCGCGGGCACCCCGTCCCGCGGCCCGCCGAGCGGAGGAGTCCAGCATGAGCCGGTTCGAGGTCGACAGCGCACTGGTGAGCCAGGCGAGCGCGGCGGTGCAGGGCTCCGCAGCGGCGATCACGGGTGAGGTCGACCGGATGATGCGCAACCTGCTCGACCTGCAGTCCAGCTGGCGGGGGCAGGCCGCCACGGGGTTCCAGGGCGTCGTCGTGGAGTGGCGCGCCACCCAGGAGCGGGTGCGCCAGTCGCTGGAGGACATCCAGCGGGCGCTGGCGGCGGCCGGTCAGCAGTACGCCGAGGTGGAGGCGGCCAACGTCCGGATGTTCTCGCTCTGAGCGCTCCCCGCACGCCGGCGGGTGCGCCCCACGACGCAGCGCGCCGGTCCACGACGACGTCGTCGTGGACCGGCGCGCCGGCGCGGCCCCCGGTGGTCCGGGGAGCCGCAGCGGGATCAGGCGGCGTGCGGGGTGGCCTTCTTCACCGTGCGCTGCGGGACCGACCAGTGCATGGTCAGCTGTCGCCGACCGTCGATGCCGGTGCTCACGGCCCAGCGGGCCGCCAGCGCAGGGCGGTGCGGGCGGAGCCGCACCGGTGCCGGAACCTCGTTGCTCGCCATCTTCATTTCCTCCATGGTGCACCCCCCGTTCATCTACTGTTCACCTTAACGGTAGCCCATCCGGCTCCACCGCGCCAGCACGATCTGCGGCGGCATCCGGGACGTCGCGACGGGCGCACCGACGGGCGCACCGATAGGCGCTGGTGGGCTCCGGTGGGGCCCGGGGACGTCGGGCGGGCACCGCGTCGACGCATACCCTGGGGGCGTGCCCGTCGACCTCGGCCTCCCCCTCGTGCGCAGCCGCCGCGCACCCGCGGGCGATGCGGCGGGGAGCGCGCACCGCAGCGGCGGCCTGCGGGACCAGCACGGGCGCACCGCCGTGGACCTGCGGGTCTCCCTGACGGACCGCTGCAACCTGCGCTGCGGGTACTGCATGCCCCCCGAGGGCCTGCCCTGGGCCGCGAAGGAGTCGCTGCTCACCGATGCGGAGGTCGTGCGGCTGGTGACCCTCGCGGTGCGCGACCTCGGGGTGCAGGAGGTCCGCTTCACCGGGGGTGAACCGCTGCTGCGGCGCGGCCTGGAGGACCTCGTCGCCGCCACGACCGCGTTGCGCACCCCCGCCGGCGCACCGGTGCGGGCCTCGCTCACCACCAACGGCATCGGCCTCGACCGGCGCGCCGCACCGCTGGCCGCCGCCGGCCTGCACCGCGTCAACGTCTCCCTCGACACGCTGCGGCCCGACCGCTTCCTCGCCCTGACCCGCCGCGACCGCCACGCCGACGTGCTGGCCGGGATCCGGGCGGCGCGGGAGGCCGGGCTGTCGCCGGTGAAGGTCAACGCCGTGCTGCTGCGCGGCCTCAACGACGACGAGGCCCCCGCCCTGCTGCGCTGGGCGCTCGCCGAGGACGTCCAGCTGCGGTTCATCGAGCAGATGCCGCTGGACCCGCAGGGCGCGTGGCGGCGCGAGGACATGGTCACCGCCGACGAGGTGCTCGCCGCCCTCCAGGAGCACGTCGTGCTGCGGCCCGTGGCCTCGTCCGTGCGCGGTTCCGCGCCGGCGCAGACGTGGCAGGTCGAGGACCGGGCGGGCACCACGGGGACGGTCGGCATCATCGCCTCGGTGACCCGGCCCTTCTGCGGCGACTGCGACCGCACCCGGCTCACCGCCGACGGGCAGGTCCGCACCTGCCTGTTCTCCACCTCCGAGACGGACCTGCGCGACCTGCTGCGCGGGGGCGCCGGCGACGCGGAGCTGGCCGCCGCGTGGCGCGCCGCCATGTGGGGCAAGCGGGCCGGGCACGACATCGACGATCCCGGGTTCCTGCACCCGCAGCGGCCCATGTCGGCGATCGGGGGCTGAGGTGGCGGTGCTGGTGCGGTACTACGCGGCGGCGGCGGAGGCGGCCGGCGCGGAGGAGGAGCGCCTCGACCTGCCGGCGCCGCTGCCGCTGGCCCGGCTGGTCGAGGACCTCGGCCGGCGCCACGGCCCGGACCTCGCCCGCGTGCTGGGCGCCTGCTCGTTCCTGCTGGACGCGACGAGCGCCGAGGGGGCCGCCGTCGTGGCCGACGGCGCGACGCTGGACGTCCTGCCGCCCTTCGCGGGGGGCTGAGCGGCCCGCACCCGCGGCACCGCGACCGCGCGGCGGGGCCGGCGCGTCAGGGCGAGGCGACCCACTCGCGCGTGCCGTCGGCGAAGTGCTGGTGCTTCCACACCGGCAGCAACCGCTTGACCTCGTCGACGAGCAGGGCGGCCGCCGCGAACGCCTCGTGCCGGTGCGCGGCGGAGACGGCCACCGCGAGGGCGCAGTCGCCCACCTCCAGGTCCCCGAGGCGGTGGCTCACCGCGACGGCGTCGACCCGGCAGCGGGCCGCCACGTCGGCGGCCACCGCCCGCAGGACGTCGGGCGCGCTGGGGTGGCCGACGTAGCGCAGCCGCTCGACCCCGCGGCCGCAGTCGTGGTCGCGCACGACGCCCGCGAAGGTGACGACGGCCCCGGCCGCGGCGTCGGAGACCAGCGCGGCGTGCTCGGCGACGTCGAGGGGGGCGTCGACGACCTCGGTGCGCACCACCCGGCGCGCCGGTTCGGTGAGCCGGGAGGCGTCGCGCGCGGCGGACGGGATCTCGCCGGTCGGGCTGCTCACGCCCCGACCCTAACCCGCGCGCCCGCCGCCCCGGACGCCGCGAGGGCGGCCTCCCCGTGGGGAGACCGCCCTCGCGGTCGTGCTGGTGGTGCTGGGAGCGGCGGGACTCAGAAGTCCATGCCGCCCATGCCGCCGTCGCCACCGGGAGCGGCCGGGGCGGCCTTCTCCGGCTTGTCGGCGATGACGGCCTCGGTGGTGAGGAAGAGCGCCGCGATGGAGGCGGCGTTCTGCAGCGCGGAGCGCGTCACCTTGACCGGGTCGTTGATGCCCTCGGCGAGCATGTCGACGTACTCGCCGGTGGCGGCGTTGAGGCCCTTGCCCGTCTCCAGGTTGCGGACCTTCTCCGCCACGACGCCGCCCTCGAGGCCGGCGTTCACGGCGATCTGCTTCAGCGGGGCCTCGACGGCGACCTTGACGATGTTGGCGCCGGTGGCCTCGTCACCGTCGAGCTCGAGCTTCTCGAAGGCGAGCTTGCCGGCCTGGATCAGGGCGACGCCACCGCCGGCGACGATGCCCTCCTCCACGGCGGCCTTGGCGTTGCGCACCGCGTCCTCGATGCGGTGCTTGCGCTCCTTGAGCTCCACCTCGGTGGCCGCGCCGGCCTTGATGACGGCCACGCCGCCGGCCAGCTTGGCGAGGCGCTCCTGGAGCTTCTCGCGGTCGTAGTCGGAGTCGCTGCGCTCGATCTCGGCGCGGATCTGCGCCACGCGCCCGGCGATGGCGTCGGCGTCGCCGGAGCCCTCGACGATCGTGGTCTCGTCCTTGGTGACGACGACCTTGCGCGCCCGGCCCAGCAGGTCGAGGGTGGCGGTCTCGAGCTTGAGGCCGACCTCCTCGGAGATGGGCTGGCCACCGGTGAGGATGGCGATGTCGCCCAGCATGGCCTTGCGGCGGTCACCGAAGCCGGGGGCCTTGACGGCCACGGACTTGAAGGTGCCGCGGATCTTGTTGACGACCAGGGTCGCCAGTGCCTCGCCCTCGACGTCCTCGGCGATGATCACCAGCGGCTTGCCCGACTGCATGACCTTCTCCAGCAGCGGGAGCAGGTCCTTGACGCTGGAGATCTTGGAGTTGATGACGAGGACGTAGGGGTCCTCGAGCACCGTCTCCATGCGCTCGGAGTCGGTGACGAAGTAGGGCGAGATGTAGCCCTTGTCGAAGCGCATGCCCTCGGTGAGCTCGAGCTCGAGCCCGAAGGTGTTGCTCTCCTCGACGGTGATGACGCCTTCCTTGCCGACCTTGTCCATCGCCTCGGCGATGAGCTCGCCGATGGAGGGGTCACCGGCGGAGATGCCCGCGGTCGCGGCGATCTGCTCCTTGGTCTCCACCTCCTTGGCGGCGGCGAGGAGCTGCTCGGTGACGGCCTCGACGGCCTTCTCGATGCCGCGCTTGAGGGCCATCGGGTTGGCGCCGGCGGCGACGTTGCGCAGGCCCTCGCGCACGAGCGCCTGGGCCAGGACGGTGGCGGTGGTGGTGCCGTCGCCCGCGACGTCGTCCGTCTTCTTGGCGACCTCCTTGACGAGCTCGGCCCCGATCTTCTCGTAGGGGTCCTCGAGCTCGATCTCCTTGGCGATGCTCACACCGTCGTTGGTGATCGTGGGGGCGCCCCACTTCTTCTCCAGGACGACGTTGCGGCCGCGCGGGCCGAGCGTGACCTTGACGGCGTCGGCGAGCTGGTTCATGCCGCGCTCGAGGCCGCGACGGGCCTCCTCGTCGAAGGCGATGATCTTGGCCACTGGTGTTCCTCCCCGGTGACGGGTCTGGTGGCCGGAGCGGTGCCCGCGACGGACGGCCCGCCGCGGCGCGGGGTCACGTCCCCCGCGGCGACGGGCCTCACCGCACCGGCCGGGAGCGTGAGCTCCCGGGTCGAGGTGCTGCGAGTGCTGTCACTCTCGACTCGAGAGTGCCAGTGCCAATGTTGGCACTCTCACCGGTCGAGTGCAAACCCCCGACGCGCGGCGGCGCCGCCCCCCGCACGGGGGGACGGCGCCGTGGGAGCCGCAGCGGCCCTCGCCCGCGGTGGGCGCGCCCGGCGCGGCCGGCCGGGTGCTCAGGCGGTGCGGACGGCCTCCGCCTGCGGACCCTTCTGGCCCTGCCCGACCTCGAACTCCACGCGCTGGCCCTCGTCGAGGGAGCGGTACCCGTCCATCTGGATGGCGGTCCAGTGCACGAACACGTCGCTGCCGCCGTCGTCCTGGGTGATGAAGCCGAAGCCCTTCTCGGCGTTGAACCACTTCACGGTCCCCTGAGCCATGCGATCTCCATGAGGTGCGGTGCGGGCGGCGTCACCGGCCGGACCGGTGGCGGGTCTCCCCGTCCGCCCGGGCGAACGGTGGCTCCGGGTGCACGTGTGCACACCCGGACAGCGCGACCGGTGCCGATTATGGGGAGTACCCCCGGGCTCCACAAGGATCTCCGGGCGCCGCCGTCCACGCTCGGATCACGGCCGGCGACTCAGCGCAGCAGCTCCAGCACCGCCGTGATCGTGTCGCCCGCGAGGAGGACGACGGCCCCGGCCGCGGCGGCCAGGAGCAGCACCGCGAGCAGCACCAGGGCCGCGACGACCGCCGGGCTGCGGCGCGTGCGGTGGGCACCGCGCCGCGCCGGCTGCGGCGCGCCTCCGTGCCCGCTCAAGGC
>NZ_BAABIL010000002.1:0-12474 GCF_039542765.1 Kineococcus glutinatus | reverse complement strand
AGCCCGGCGCAGGCGTGAGCCCGGCGCAGGCGTGAGCCCGGCGCAGGCGTGAGCCCGGCGGGCCGGGACGTGCGAAGGGGCCCCGTCCGGTGTGGACGGGGCCCCTCCGCGTGCGTCAGCTCGTCAGAGCGCGCGCACCTGGTCGGCCTGCGGGCCCTTCTGGCCCTGGGTCACCTCGAACTCCACGCGCTGGTTCTCCTCGAGCGAGCGGTAGCCGCTACCGGTGATCGCCGAGTAGTGCACGAAGACGTCGGGGCCCCCGCCGTCCTGCTCGATGAAGCCGAAGCCCTTCTCGGCGTTGAACCACTTGACGGTGCCCTGAGCCATGCTGTTCTCCATTGTCGTGCCGGTCGGTATTCAGAGCCGCCTTCTGCGGCTCCGGGCTGAGTGGGTTCGCCACTCTGCTCCCGGCCGTATACCGAGTGCAGATGACGCCCGCAACACACTCCGCGGGCGTACGAAACGATCGAGGAGCTGCGCTAGCTGCAGCCGGTTGGACGCTAGCACAGCAACCGGGTGCGCGCGAGGGTCTCTTCGACGCCCCGTAGTCGGCCGTGAGCGGTTGCCGGGGGCACGTTCACGGTGCGATTACCCTGTGTGACGTCATGACTCCATCGGGGTCACGGCTGTCGCGAGATCGTGACCCATCGTGGAGATCCGGGCCCCTTTTACCACCAACTGCGCCGGAGTTCCCGTCGTGCGCTAAAGCGGCCTGCAGGTCGGCCCGAACGAACCATCGTGACTACTCCCCCCGCCGTTACGCGCAACGTCCGCCGGACCGGCGTGCGCCTGAGCGCCCTCGCCACCGCAGGCGCCCTCCTCGCCGTCCCCGCCACCGCCCAGGTCGCCTCCGCGGCCACGACCACCACCACCACCACCGTGGCGAAGGACGCCTTCGGTGGCGCCGTCGCCCCGCTCGGCACCGCCGACATCGGCGGCACGTGGCGGAGCAAGGCGCCGGCCGGTGGCTCGATGCGCGAGGGCGGCAACCAGCTCGCCGTCTCCACCGTGCCCCGCGGCGGGTCCTACGCGGCCGCCCTCCCCTCGGTGTACTCCCGCGACGTCACCGTGCGGTACGGCATGAAGCTGCCGAGCATCGGCTCCGCCCGCATCGGCCTCTTCGAGAGCACCCAGCTGCGCCTGCAGGGCGACGGCGACCGCTACAGCTCCACGGTCGTCGTGGGTGCGGGCGGTGAGCTCGACCTGAAGCTGGACCGCGTCGTCGACGGGGTGACCACCGCCCTCGCCCGCGCGGACCTCGGCGTCAGGGCCGCCTCGGGTGCGTGGCTCAACGTCCAGACCAAGGTCACCGGCACCGGCCCGGTGACGGTGCAGGCGCGCGTCTGGCGGGCGGGGACCACCGCTCCCGACTGGCAGGTCGTCGCCACGGACACCAGCGCCCAGGCCATCAGGACCTCCGGCGCCGTGGGGCTGGACGGTTACCTGTCCGGCTCGGGGACGCCCACCTCCGTCGCCTTCAACGACTTCACCGCGACCGTCCAGACCACCACCACCAGCACGACCACCCCCACGCCGACGCCGACCCCCACGCCGACGCCGACCCCCACGCCGACGCCGACGCCGACGCCGACCCCCACGCCGACGCCGACGCCGACGCCGACCCCGACCACCAGCACCCCGCCGGGCCTGCCCGTGCTGCAGCAGGTCACCACCAACGGGTTCAAGCACCCGGGCATCGTCAACAGCGTCGGCTCCCTGGAGCAGGCGCGCGCCGCGGCGCTCGCCGGCAAGGCCCCCTACAAGGCGGCCTACGACAAGGTCCGCAGCGCCCGCTACGCCAGCCTGAGCTGGACCCCCAAGCCCGTCGCCTCCGTCGCCTGCGGGTCCGCGGCCGACATCGGCTGCGCCGCCGAGACCGACGACGCGCAGGCCGCGTACACCCACGCCCTGCTGTGGTACTACACCGGCAACAAGGCGCACGCCGACAAGGCCAAGCAGATCCTCAACGCCTGGTCCGCCGTGCTCAAGGAGCACAAGTTCGACACCTCCGGCCTCGCCAACGGCCTGCTGCAGGCCGCCTGGGGCGCCGAGACCTTCACCAAGGCCGCCGAGCTCGTCCGCTACAGCGGCGCCGGCTGGGCCGCCGCCGACGTCACGCGCTTCGAGAACATGCTGAAGACCGCCTTCCTGCCGCGCGTCGTCGACGGCTGGAAGGCCGGCGGGGCCAACTGGCAGCTCTCGATGGCCGAGGCGACGATGAACATCGGCGTCTTCACCAACGACCGCGCGGTGTACGACAACGGCGTGGGCGACTGGCGCAGCCAGGTCCGCGGCCACCTCTACCTGGCCTCCGACGGCCCCCAGCCGATCGTCCCGGCCAACACCACGGTCATCCCCTCCTACCTGAAGACCTACTGGCGCAACCCGAGCAGCTACGTCAGCGGTCTGCAGCAGGAGACCTGCCGCGACGCGAGCCACATGGCGTTCTTCTTCGCCTCCGCGCTGGCGGGTGCCGAGACGGCGCGCGCCCAGGGCCTGGACCTGTTCGGCGAGGAGCGCACCCGCCTCGTGACCGGCATGGAGTACAACGCCCGCTTCATCAACAACCCCTCCGCCTCCGGCTGGGTCTGCCCCAAGCCCCCCGCCCTCGGCGGCACCGGCTACACGCTGACCTGGGGCATCGGCTACAACCACTACGCCGGCCGGCTGGGCATCGCCATGCCGGAGACCAAGAAGCTGCTGGAGAAGATCCGCCCCACCGGCACCGGGCTCCACATGAACTGGGAGACCCTGACCCACGGCGGTCTGTGACCCCCGGCTCGTCCTGATCGAACGCCCAGAGGCGGCGGCCACCCCCGGTGGCCGCCGCCTCCGGGCGTTGCGGGGCCACCTTCTCGCCGGCCCCCGCCAGGGTTATGCTCCGTGACGACGAGGCTACAGGGGGTTGGGCGGGCCGTGTCACGGCCTCCTGGGCACCGACCAGGATCCGGGGAAGCCGATGAGGCACGACGAAACCCGTCCCCTACCGTCGAAGGTCCGGCGTGCACGCGCCGCCGCGGTCGCGGCCGCCGCGCTGCTGGTCCAGCCGGCCCTGTCCGCCGCACCCGCGGGGGCGGCCCTGCCGCCCTCGACCACGCCGACGGTGTCCGCCGACGTGCTGCCCACCGTGCAGGTGAACGGTGTCGTCTGGGCGCAGACCGTCGTCGGCAACACCGTCTACGCGACCGGTGAGTTCACCTCCGCCCGCCCGGCCGGGGCCCCGGCGGGCACCGGGGAGGTCCCGCGGCGCAACATCCTGGCCTACGACGTGCGCACCGGGGCCCTGATCCCGTCCTGGGCGCCCACGCTGAACGCCAAGGGCCTGGTCGTCACCGCGTCCCCCGACGGCAGGCGCATCTACGTCGGGGGCAACTTCACCGAGGTCAGCGGCACCACGCACAACCGCGTCGTCGCCCTCGACGCGGCCACCGGGGCGGTGGTCACGTCCTTCCGCGCCGGCGTGAACTACCGCGTCCGCGCCATCGCGGCGGTCGGCTCCACCGTCTACATCGGGGGTGCCTTCGCCTCGGCCAACAACCGGGCGCGCGCCCGGCTGGCGGCGTTCCGCGCCTCCGACGGCGGCCTGCTGGACTGGGCGCCCAGCGCGGACCAGGAGGTCTTCGCGATGGTGGCCCCGGCCGGCGGGGGCAAGCTCGTCGTGGGCGGCCGCTTCGCCACCCTCAACGGCCAGCAGAACCGCGGTACCGGCGCCCTGGACCTCACCTCGGGCGCCACGCTGCCCTGGCCGGCCAACGCCACCGTCTACGACTACGGCCCCGACGCCGCCGTCTACAGCCTGTCCACCGACGGCACCCGGGTCTTCGGGACCGGGTACAAGTTCGGCGGCACCGGGAACCTGGAGAACGCCTTCGCCGCCGACGCCGCGACCGGGAACCTGTTGTGGGTCAACGGCTGCGCCGGGGACACGTACTCCTCCTCCCCGCTCGGCGGGGTGCTCTACACCGTCGGGCACGCGCACAACTGCAGCATGATCGGCGGACACCCGGAGACGGATCCGCGGACCTTCCAGCGCGCCCAGGCGTTCACGGTGTCGCCCCCCGCCGGTCAGCGGAACTCGCACGGCACCTTCGCCGGCCGGCCGGCCGCCCAGATCCTGCAGTGGCTGCCCGACCCCGCGGTCGGCACCTACACGGGGCAGAACCAGGCCGCGTGGAGCGTGGCGGCCGGTGGGAGCTACGTCGTGCTCGGTGGGGAGTTCCCCACGGTGAACGGCACCCGGCAGCAGGGCCTGGTGCGTTTCGCGGTGCGCCCGGTGGCGCCGAACGACCAGGGGCCCCGGGAGGCCGTGGCCACCCCCACCCTCACGTCGCCCGGGCCGGGGCGGGTGACGGCGACGGTCCGGGCCGGCTGGGACCGCGACGACCGGACGCTGCGGTACGAGCTGCTGCGCGCCGGCACCAGCGCGAACCCGGTGGCCACGGCCTCGGTGAACTCCGCGTGGTGGGACCGCCCGACGGTCGCGCTGACCGATCCGGCGGCGCCCGCCGGCGCGCAGACCTACCGCGTCCGCGTGCGCGACGCGTGGGGCAACGTCGTGACCAGCCCGGCGGCCACGATCGCCGTCGCGGCGGCCGCGGCCCCCGGCGCCCCCGCGGTGGAGGCCCCCGCGGTGGAGGCCCCCGCGCTGGAGGCCCCCGTCGTCGCGCCCCCCGCCCCGGGGGCCACCAGGCCGCCGGCCGCGGCCCGCCCGCACAACCCCTGGCGGGGGCGCGTCTCACCCGTCGTGGGCGCCTCGCGCCGGCCGTTCGCGCCGTTCGGCGGTGAGGCGCGCTTCAGCGAGGGGCTCGTCGTGGAGGTCACCCGCACCGAGCCGGTGTGGCTGGCCGGCCGGGGGCCGGGGGAGGTGGCCGGCCCCGGCGTCGCGGTGGTCGTCGAGCTGCGCAACCGGTCCGCGGACCCGGTCGACCTCGCCGGCATCACCGTCAACGCCGCGCAGCGCGACGGACGGCCGGCCGATGCGAGCGACGCCGCGCCCGCGAGCCGGCCCACCGGGGTCCTGCAGCCCGGGGCCACCGCGAGCGGGACGTGGGCCTTCGGCGTGGCCCGGCGCGGCGAGGCGCTCTCCCTGGAGATCACGTCGGTGAGCTCGGCGGACGTGGTGCGCATCCGCTGACGCCTCCGACCGGACCGCGCGCCGGCGGCCGCCCGGAGCCGGAGAGTCACCAATTAGTCACGAAGCCACACGTCCGGCCCACCGTTCCCCTACGCTCGCCCAGCAAGCGGTCTTCGGGGGGAGGACCGTGGTGCGCGGAGGAGTTGTGCGATGGCCGGGCTCGGTGACACCCGACAGCCTCTCGGGGGCGGGCAGGGGCTGCCCGGCGACGGGCGGTACGCGCAGCACCCGTTGCGGATCGCGATGGTGGGCACGCGCGGCGTCCCGGCCAGGTACGGCGGTTTCGAGACCTGCGTGGAGGAGGTCGGCGTCCGGCTCGCCAAGCGCGGCCACGACGTCACGGTGTACTGCCGCCGGCCCCGCTCCGGCGACGACGAGCAGCCCCGGGTCCACCGGGGCATGCGGCTCGTGCACCTGCCGGCCGTGCGCAAGCGCTCCCTCGAGACGCTGAGCCACACCGCGCTGTCCGTCGCCCACCTCGCGGCGCACCCGGTCGACGTGGCCCTGGTGTTCAACTCGGCCAACGCGCCCCTGCTGCCCGCGGTCCGGGCCCGGCGCATCCCCGTCGCCACGCACGTCGACGGCCTCGAGTGGCAGCGCGCCAAGTGGGGACCGACCGGTCAGCGCTACTACCGCCGCGCCGAGGCCCTCGCCGTCCGCTGGTCCCACGCGCTGATCGCCGACGCCGTGGGCATCGCCGACTACTACCGCCAGCGGTTCGGCGTCGACACCACCCTGCTGTCCTACGGGGCGCCGATCGTCGACGGGGGAGGCGACGCCGCGGCGCTGGCCGCGATCGGGCTGCAGCCGCGCGGGTACCACCTCGCGGTCGCGCGCTTCGAGCCGGAGAACCACCTCGACGTGGTCGTCGAGGGGTACGTCGCGAGCGGGGCGCGCAAGCCGCTCGTCGTCGTCGGGTCGGCCCCCTACTCGGACGCGTACACCGCGCACGTGCGCTCCCTCGGCGACGACCGGGTGCGCTTCCTCGGCGGCGTGTGGGACCAGTACCTCCTCGACCAGCTCTACGCCGGGTCGTTCACCTACCTGCACGGGCACTCGGTCGGCGGCACCAACCCCTCGCTGCTGCGCGCCATCGGCGCCTCGGCCTCGCCGCTGCTCTACGACGTGGGTTTCAACCGCGAGGTCGCCGCCGACGCCGGGCGGTACTGGAGCACGGCGCAGGACGTGCGCGACCTCGTCGAGGCCGCGGAGGCGGACCCGGCGGGCACCGCCGGGCGCGGCCGCGCCGCCCGGCACCGCGCGACGCTGTACGACTGGGACGACGTGGCGGACGGTTACGAGCAGCTCTGCCTGCGCCTGGCGGCGCGCGGAGCACCGCGGGCCGGCGGGCCCCCGGGTGCGCGACCGCGGTCGCCGGAGCACGAGGAAGGTGGTAGGTCGTCATGAGTGGTGGATCCCCGCGGAACCGGTGCGCCCGCCACCGCGAGCGGCACCGCAACCCCCTGGTGCGCGCCGCCGGCCCCGGCGCCGCCCTGACCGCGCTCGTGCTCGTCGCCGCCTGCTCGCCCGGCGACAGCGTGGCGACGGTCGCCGCGCCCGCCCCCACCGCGGTCCCGTCGACGGCGACCCCGTCGGCGGCCCCGGTGGTCCCCGGCGCCGACCCGCTCGCGGCGGCGGCACCCCGCGGGAAGCCGTCACCGCCGAGGTACGCGGTGCCCGGCGCGGGCTCCCGCCGCCGCGCCGCGGTGCCCCCCGGCCGGGAGGCCGTCACCGCCGAGGGGTTCGCGGCCCGCGTGACGTCCACCGAGGAGGTGCAGCTGACGGCGCTGAACCCCGGTGAGGTCGCGGGCCCCGGCGTGGCCGTGCACATCGACTTCCGCAACGGCTCGACGTCCCCGGTGGACCTCGACGGCGTCACCGTGACCGCCTCCACCCGCAACGGCACACCGGCGCCGGGCAGCGACGTGCCGCCCCAGAGCCTGCCCACCGGCCTCCTGCAGCCGGGCGGCACGGCCACCGGCACGTACGTCTTCCAGCTCGCCCGGGGCAACGCCCGCACGATGATCGTGGAGATCACCACCATCAGCTCCCCGGACGTCCTCGTCGTCAGGGGCTGAGCCGCAGCCGCGGCGGCGAGCCCGCCGCACCGAGAACCGCTGAACCGCCGGCCGGCGGGAGAACATCGGAGAGCACCATGGTCCTCGCGCCCACGTCCCGACGCACGACGTCCCGCGCCCTCGCCGGCGCGCTCGTCGCGGTGCTCGCCGTCCTCGGGGTGAACTCCGTCGCCGTGACCGCGCGGGCCGCCGACGTACCGCAGACCGTGACCGCCGACGTGCTGCCCACCGTGCAGGTCGACGGCGTCGTCTGGGCGCAGGTCACGGTCGGGAACACCGTCTACGTGACGGGCAAGTTCCAGAACGCCCGGCCCGCCGGCGCCGCACCGGGCACGGAGCAGGTGCCGCGCTCGAACATCCTCGCCTACGACCTGACGACCGGGGACCTCATCACCTCCTGGGCGCCGTCCCTCAACAGCGACGGGCAGGGCATCACCGCCTCACCGGACGGCTCGCGCATCTACGTGGTGGGCAACTTCACCAGCGTCAGCGGGGTCAACCGCTACCGCATCGCGGCGCTCGACGCGCGGACCGGCGCCGTGATCACCGGTTTCAACGCCGGCCTGAACTACCGGGCCAAGACCGTGCTCGCCCTGGGGGGCACCGTCTACGTGGGCGGGCAGTTCGCCATCGCGAACAACACCGCGCGCACCCGCTTCGCGGCCTTCCGCGCCACCGACGGCGGGTTGCTGCCGTGGGCCCCGACCGCCGACGACGAGGTCTTCTCCATCGTCTCCCCGGACGGCAGCCGCATCGTCGCCGGTGGCCGCTTCACGACCGTCAACGGCGAGGCCAACTACGGCATGGCGGCGGTGGACGCCGTCACCGGCGCCACGCTGCCGTGGGCGGCGACGACCGTCGTGCGCAACGCCGGGCCGAACGCGGCCATCAACAACCTCGCCACGGACGGCGTGCAGGTCTACGGCACCGGCTACGCGTACGGCTCCGGCGGCAACCTCGAGGGCAGCTTCGCCGCCGACGCCGTGACGGGGCAGGTGACGTGGGTGACCGGCTGCCGCGGGGACGCGTACTCGGTGAAACCGATCGGCGGCGTCGTCTACTCCGTGGGACACCCGCACAACTGCGCCGGGATCGGGGGCTGGCCGCAGGAGGACCCGTGGACGTTCCAGCGCGCGATGGCCACCACCACCGACGCGCGCCGGACCAACACCGCGACCTGGTTCAACGGCCGGCCGGCGCCGGAGCTGCTGAACTGGTGGCCCGCCCTGGACGTGGGCACCTTCACCGGGCAGTCGCAGGCCGCCTGGTCGGTCACCGGCAACGACCGGTACGTCTCCCTGGCCGGGGAGTTCCCCCGCGTCAACAACGTCCCGCAGCAGGGCATCGTCCGCATGGCCGTCCGCCCGGTCGCGCCCGCGCAGGCCGGACCGCGCTACTCCGCGGAGATGACACCGCAGCTGGACGCGCTGCCCAACGGGTCCGTCCGCATCCGCTGGCGCAGCACGTGGGACTACGAGAGCCGGGACCTGGAGTACCGCGTCGTGCGCGACGGCGACACCGCCGTGCCGGTCCGCACCCTGACGGCGGCCTCGACCTGGTGGGACCGCCCCTCGGTCACGGTCGTCGACAGCGGGGTGCAGCCGGGGACGACGCACACCTACCGCGTGTACGCCTACGACGCCGACGGCAACTCCACCAACGGCGGCCTCGCGACGGTCACGGCGGCGGCCGCGGGCGGGGCCAGCGCCTACTCCGCCGCCGTCCTCGCCGACGGCGCGAGCAGCTACTGGCCCCTGGGGACGGGCAGCCCGTCCCCCGACTGGGCCGGTGGCGACGACCTGGCGCTCGACGCGTCGGTGACCGCCAGCGGCGAGCGGGCCGTCACCGCCGACCCCGGCAGCGCGTCCGCCTTCGCCGGCACGGGCACGGTGCCGGCCGCCACCGGCACGGCCCGCCCCGCACCGCAGGTCTTCTCCGTCGAGGCGTGGATCAGGACGACCACCACCCGCGGCGGCAAGATCATCGGGTTCGGCACCTCGCGCACCGGGAGCAGCCCCGGCTACGACCGGCACGTCTACATGCGCAACGACGGCCGCCTCGTCTTCGGCGTGAACTCCGGCGGCACCCGCGTCGTCACCAGCGCCGGCCCGTACAACGACGGCGCGTGGCACCACGTCGTCGCCAGCCTCAGCGGTGCCGGGATGGTGCTGTACGTCGACGGGGTGGAGGTCGCCCGCAGCGCGACCACGACGAGCGCGCAGGCGCTGACCGGCTACTGGCGGGTCGGCGGGGACAACCTGAGCGGCTGGCCGAACCGCCCCACCGCCAACGCCTTCGCCGGCCTCGTCGACGAGGTGGCCGTCTACCCCGCGGCGCTGAGCGCGGCCACCGTGCGGGACCACTTCACCCGGGCGACGACCGCCCCGGTCAACCAGGCACCGCAGGCGGCGTTCACGTCGACGGCGCAGGACCTGGTGGTCGCGTTCGACGCCTCGGCCTCCACCGACCCCGACGGGACGGTGCAGGGATACGCGTGGGACTTCGGCGACGGCGGCACCGGCACGGGCAGCACCCCCTCCCACCCCTACGCCGCGCCCGGCACCTACCCGGTGCGGCTGACCGTCACCGACGACGACGGCGCGACGGCCTCGGTGACCCGGGACGTCACCGTGACGGTGACCGACCCGGCCGTGGTCGCCGCCGACCCCTTCGAGCGCACCGCGACCGGCGGCTGGGGCAGCGCCGACACCGGTGGGGCGTGGTCGGTGTCCGGGGGCGCCGCGAACTTCTCCGTCGCCGGCGGCACCGGGCGCATCCAGGTCCCGAAGGCCGGTGGCACGTCGACGGCCCTGCTGACCGGCGCCACCGCCGACGACACCGACCTGCGCTACTCGGTCGCGGTGGACGCCGCCGCCACCGGCGGTGGCGTCTACCTGACGACGATCGGCCGCCGCGTGGGCGCCGCCGACGACTACCGGGTCGTCACCCGGCTGCTGGCCGACGGCAGGGTCAACCTGTCCGCGGTGCGGCGCGCCGGTGGGGCCGAGACGTCGCTGCGGGCGCTGACGGTGGCGGGGCTCACCCACGAGGCCGGCGCCCGCCTGCAGGTACGGGTGCAGGTGACGGGCACCGCCCCGACGGCCGTGCGCGCCAAGGTCTGGCGCGAGGGGACCACCGAGCCCGCCGCCTGGCAGGTGGACGTCACCGACACCACCGCGGCGCTGCAGGCCCCCGGCGGCATCGGCCTCGCCGTCTACCTCTCCGGCAGCTCCACCACCGTCCCGGTCACGGCGTCCTACGACGACCTGCTGGCGCGGCGCGGGCAGCAGGGATGAGGCCCGCCACGACCGGCCCGGCCGCCGGGGGGACCGGCCGGGCGGCCGAGGGGGGACGAGCGCTGCGGGTCTTCGTGACCCATCCCGGCGCGAGCCTCTACGGCTCGGACCGGATGCTGCTGGAGGCCGTGCGGGGCATGGCGGCCGCCGGCCTGGAACCGGTGCTGTGCGTACCCGGGCCCGGGCCCCTCGTGGACGAGGTCGCAAGCTGGGGGGTGCCCGTGGAGATCTGCCCCGTCCCGGTGCTGCGCAAGTCGGCGCTGTCCCCCCGCGGGGCGCTGCGCCTGCTCGGGACGTCCGCCCGCTCCCTGCTGCGCGGGGCCGCGGCGCTGCGGCGCACCCGCCCGGACGTGGTCTACGTGAGCACCGTGACCACGCCCTCCTGGGTCCTGCTGGCCAGGGCGATGGGGCTGCCCGTCGTCTGCCACGTCCACGAGGCCGAGAGCGGCGTCCGGCCCGCCGTCCAGCGCGTGCTGACCTCCCCGCTGCTCGCCGCCTCCACCCTGCTGGTGAACAGCCGCTTCGCGCTGGAGGTGCTGCTGCGGTCCTGGCCGCAGCTGTCCGGCCGCGCCGGCGTGGTGCTCAACGGCGTGGCCGGGCCACCGGCGGGGACACCCGCGCCGCGGCGGCCCGGGGAACCGGCCCGCGTCCTCTACGTCGGGCGCCTCTCCGAGCGCAAGGGCGTCCTCGTGGCGCTGGAGGCGGTGGAGTCCCTGGTGCGCAGCGGCGCGGACGTCCACCTCGACCTCGTGGGGGACGTGTTCGCCGAGCACGCGGAGTTCGCCGACCGCCTGCGCGAGCGCACCCGCGCCCTCGAGCGCGCGGGGCGGGTCACCCTGCACGGGTTCGAGGACGACGTGTGGCCCCACCTGGCCTCCTGCGACGTGCTCGTGGTGCCGTCCGTGCTGCCCGAGCCCTTCGGGAACACCGCCGTGGAGGGCGTCCTCGCCGGGCGCCCGGTGGTGGCCAGCGACATCGGGGGGCTGCCGGAGGCGCTGGAGGGTTACCGCAGCGCCCGCCTGGTGCCCGCCGGCGACGCCACCGCCCTGGCGCTGGCGATCCGGGACGTCGTCGCGGACCTGCCGGACCTGGCGGTCCTCGCGGTGCAGGACGCCCGGGCGGCCGCCGAGCGGCACGCCCCCCGCGGTTTCCAGCGCGCCGTCGTCGAGCAGCTGCTGGCGGTGGCCCGGTGACCTCCGTCGTCGTCGCGGTGCTGACCTACCGCCGGCCGGACGACCTGGCGGCGCTGCTGCCCGAGGTGCTCCGCCAGGTGGACGACGCCCCCCTGCCCGCCCGTCTCCTCGTCGTCGACAACGACCCGGCCGGCGGCGCCCGCGACCTCGTGGCGGCGGTCACCGGGGGACGGGCGGCCTACGCCCACGAACCGCGCCCCGGGATCGCCGCAGCGCGCAACCGGGCGCTGGACGAGGCCGCGGGCGACGACGTGCTCGTGTTCCTCGACGACGACGAGCGCCCGGGTGGGCGGTGGCTGCGCGACCTGCTGGACACCCGGGCCGCGACGGGCGCCGCCGGCGTGGTGGGGCCGGTCGTGTCGGACTTCGCGGCCCCGCTGGACCCGTGGATCGCCGCGGGCGGGTTCTTCGACCGCCGCCGGCTCCCCACCGGCACGCAGGTGGCGGTGGCGGCGACCAACAACCTGCTGCTGGACCTGCGCCGGGTGCGTGCCAGCGGTGTGCGCTTCGACGAGCGGTTCGGCCTGAGCGGGGGTTCGGACACCCTCTTCACCCGGCAGCTCGTCGCCGCCGGCCTGCGCCTGGTCTGGTGCGACGAGGCCGTCGTCACCGACGTGGTCCCCGCGCACCGGGCCACCCGGGGCTGGGTGCTGCGGCGGGCGCTGCGCAGCGGCAACGGGTGGAGCCGCACCGCGCAGGCGCTCAGGGCGCCGGGCGCCGCGCGGGCGAGGACGCGCGTGGTGCTCACCGCCCGCCGCGGGGTCCGCGGCCTC
>NZ_BAABIL010000001.1:0-26760 GCF_039542765.1 Kineococcus glutinatus | reverse complement strand
CCCGACGCTGATCCGCACCAGGTCCTCCGGCACGCCCGCCGCCTCCAGCTGCGCGGGGGAGAGCTGCTGGTGGGTGGTGCTGGCCGGGTGGATGACCAGGGTGCGCGCGTCGCCGATGTTGGCCAGGTGCGAGCACAGCTGGCAGGCCTCGATGAACCGCTCGCCCGCGGCCCGCCCGCCGCGCACCCCGAAGGAGAACACCGCCCCCGGGCCCTCGGGCAGGTAGCGCGCGGCGCGGTCGTGGTGGGGGTGGGAGGGCAGGCCCGAGTAGCGCACCCACGACACCCGCTCGTCCGCCTCCAGCCACTGCGCCACGCGCCGGGCGTTGGCGACGTGCTCGCGCATCCGCTGCGGCAGCGTCTCCACGCCCTGCAGCAGCAGGAAGGCGCTGTGCGGGGACAGGGTCGCGCCGACGTCGCGCAGCTGCTCGCTGCGCAGCTTGGTGAGGAAGCCGTACTCGGCGAAGTTGCCCCACCAGCTCAGGCCCCCGTAGGAGGGCACCGGCTCCGTCATCTGCGGGAAGCGGCCGTTCGTCCAGTCGAAGGTGCCGGCGTCGACGACGACCCCGCCCAGGGTGGTGCCGTGCCCGCCGATGAACTTCGTCGCGGAGTGGATCACGATGTCCGCGCCGTGCTCGATCGGGCGGCACAGGTACGGGGTGGCGGTGGTGGCGTCGACGACGAGCGGCACGCCGGCCGCGTGGGCGACCTCCGCCAGGCCCGCGACGTCGGCGACCTGGGTGGAGGGGTTGGCCACCAGCTCGGTGAACACCAGCTTCGTGCGGTCGGTGATCGCCGCGGCGTAGTCGGCGGGGTCGGCGGAGGGCACGAACCGCGTGTCCACCCCGAAGCGGCGCAGGGTGACGTCGAGCTGGGTGAGGGTGCCGCCGTAGAGGTTGGCGGAGGAGACGATCTCGTCGCCGGCCCCGGCCAGCGCCGCGAACGTCAGGAACTCCGCGGCCTGGCCGCTGCTGCAGGCCACCGCGCCCAGGCCGCCCTCCAGGGAGGCCATCCGCTCCTCGAACGCGGCGACCGTGGGGTTGGAGATGCGGCTGTAGATGTTGCCGTACTTCTGCAGCGCGAAGAGGTTGGCGGCGTCGGCGGCGTCGGTGAACACGAAGCTCGTGGTCTGGTAGATCGGCACCGCGCGCGCCCCGGTGCCCGCCTCCGGGACGGCCCCGGCGTGCACGGCGCGGGTCCTGAAGCCCCAGGCGCGGTCTCTCGGCTGCTCGCTCACGCGCTCGATCCTGCCACCGCCGCCGGCCCGGCCGGTGACGGGCACCGGTGCCGCCCCCGACGGGATCCGGCCGTCCGGCGGCGCGCCTACACTCGCGGCGTGCCCGGCCGCATCCACCCCGACGACGTCGCCGCGGTCCGCGACGCGGTGCGGATCGCGGAGGTCGTGGGCGACCACGTGGCGCTGCGACCGGCCGGGGTGGGGTCGATGAAGGGGCTGTGCCCCTTCCACGAGGAGCGCACCCCCAGCTTCCACGTCCGCCCGCAGGTGGGGCGCTGGAAGTGCTTCGGCTGCGGCGAGGGCGGCGACGCCATCGACTTCGTGCAGCGCCAGGAGGCCCTGACGTTCGTGGAGGCCGTGGAGCGCCTGGCGGCGCGCGCCGGGGTGCAGCTGCGCTACCTCGACGACGGCGGGCGCGCCGGCAGGCCGCAGCAGGCCCCCGGCGGCCAGCGGCAGCGGTTGCTGGACGCCCACCGGGTGGCCGGGGAGATGTACGCCGAGCAGCTGCAGGCGCCCGGGGACGCCGACGCGGGCCGCCGCTTCCTCGCCGAGCGCGGCTTCTCGCGGGAGGAGGCCGCCCGTTTCGGCGTCGGCTTCGCCCCCCGCGACGGCGAGGCGCTGCTGCGGCACCTGCGGGGGCGGGGCTTCACGGAGGAGGAGCTCGTCCTCTCCGGCCTGGCGGGGCGCTCGGCGCGCGGGCGGCTCTACGACCGCTTCCGCGGCCGGCTGCTGTGGCCGATCCGGGACCTCACGGGGGCGGTGCTGGGTTTCGGCGCCCGCCGGCTGTTCGACGACGACCGCATCGAGGCGAAGTACCTCAACAGCCCCGAGACGCCGCTGTACAAGAAGTCGCAGGTGCTCTACGGCGCGGACCTGGCCCGCCGCGAGGTGGCCCGCCGCAAGCAGGTCGTCGTCGTCGAGGGCTACACCGACGTGATGGCCTGCCACCTGGCCGGGGTGCCCACGGCGGTGGCGACCTGCGGGACGGCCTTCGGCGAGGAGCACGTGCGGCTCGTGCGGCGGCTGCTGGGCGACGACGCCGGCGCGGAGGTGGTCTTCACCTTCGACGGCGACGAGGCCGGGCAGAAGGCGGCGCTGCGGGCCTTCGAGCTGGACCAGCGCTTCGCCAGCGGCACGTACGTGGCGGTGGAGCCCGGCGGCATGGACCCCTGCGACCTGCGGCTGGCCGCCGGCGACGCGGCCGTCGCCTCCCTGGTGGCCGGGCGGGTGCCGCTGTTCGAGTTCGCGGTGCGCTCGACGCTGCGCCGTTTCGACCTGGACTCCGAGGCGGGGCGGCTGGCGGCCCTGGACGCGGCCGCACCCCTGCTGGCGCGGGTGCGCGACGCCGGCCTGCGGCAGCGCTACGCGGTGCAGCTGGACCGCTGGCTGGGTTTCATGGACGAGCGCTTCGTGCTGCGGCGGGTGGCGCTGGCGGCCCGGGGCGCGGAAGCGCGCGAGGAGGGCGGCCAGGCCGCCGGCCGCGCCGGAGGTCCGCATCGACACCCGTGACCCCGTCGTGCAGCTGGAGCAGCGGGTGCTGGCCTGCGCGCTGCAGGTGCCGCACCTGGTGGCGGACGAGTTCGACGCCCTGCCCGAGCAGGCCTTCGGGGTGCCGGCGCACCGCGCGGTGCGGGACGCGATCGCCGCCGCGGGCGGTGCGGCCGAGGCGCCGGCGGGCCCGGAGTGGGTGGAGCGGGTGCTGGAGCACACCGAGGGCGGCGTCGCCGGGCTCGTCGGCTCCCTCGCGGTGGCGGACCTGCCGGTCTCCGACGACGCGGAGCTGGACCGCTGGGCGGTGTCGGTGGTGGCGGCGCTCACCGCGCAGGCGGTGACGCGGGCGGTGGCGGACCTGCGCCGGCGGCTGCAGCGGCTGGACCCGGTGGCGGACGCCGAGGCCCACGCCGCGGCCTTCGCGGAGCTGATGGCGATGGAGGTCAAGCGGCGCGCGGCCCGGGAACGGGCGCTGGGCGCCTGACGCGGCCACCGGGTCGCGACGACCGCCGTCGACGACCGGGCGCGGCTGGGCTGGTAGGGTTGTCGTGCTGCGGCGGTCGCCCGATCGGTCCGCTGCAGCGGTGCAGTGATCCCGCCTAGCTCAATTGGCAGAGCAGCCGGCTGTTAACCGGCAGGTTATTGGTTCGAGTCCAATGGCGGGAGCTTCCGGTTCCGGGGCGCGCGACCACGTCGCGCGCCCCGTTGCGTTGACGGTGCTCGTTTCCCCGGGGGGTGCGGTGGCGCGCGGCAGGACTCCCCGGCGTGTCGGGACCGGCCGGGCCGGTGTCGCCGGCTCCGTGCTGCTGCCGCTGCTGGTCCTCCTCGTCGTGGTGGCGCTGCTGCGCGGGTTCGGCGGGGACGAGCCCACCGTCGAGGCGACGGCAGGCAGCGCCCTGGCGGCGGTGGACGAGCTGGAGGTCAAGGGCCGGGCGCCGAGGACGGGGTACTCCCGCGACCGCTTCGGGGACGGCTGGCAGGACCCCGACGGCAACGGCTGCGACACCCGCAACGACGTGCTGCGCCGCGACCTGGCGGCCGTGCAGGTGCGCGGCGACGACCCGTGCGTCGTGCAGCGCGGCACCCTCACCGATCCCTACTCCGGCGCGGTGGTCGACTTCCGCCGCGGTCAGGGCACGAGCGACGACGTGCAGATCGACCACGTCGTCGCGCTGTCCGACGCGTGGCAGAAGGGTGCCGCCGCCTGGAGCGAGGAGGAGCGGGAGCGCTTCGCCAACGACCCGTTCGAGCTGCTCGCCGTCGACGGGGGGCTGAACGCGGCCAAGGGCGACGGTGACGCCGCCACCTGGCTGCCGCCGCGGGGTCGCTGCGCCTACGTGGCGCGGCAGGTGGCGGTGAAGCTGCGCTACGAGCTGTGGGTCACCGCGGCCGAGCGCGACGCGATGCGGGACGTGCTGTCGGACTGCCCGGACGAGCCGCTGCCGCAGGGTTCCTGAGCGCGCGCCGGGCCCCGCCGTCGGGTCGGTCGTCAGCGCACGAAGATCCGCGAGGTCCGCGTGCCCGCGGCGGAGCCCGTCGCCTCCTCCTGCGGGGGGCGCGGCCGTGCCAGCGGGTCGGGCCCGCGCAGCTCGTGGAGCAGGCGCGCCAGCACGATCGGCATCGCGTAGCGCTCCGGGCGCCCGTCGACGGGGTCGTGGCTGACGGGGACGACGGTGACGCCCGCCACCGCCAGGTCCAGGGCCAGCTCCGCCGGCAGCGCGTCGTGCTCGCCCAGGCCGAGGGCCAGGCGGCGGTCGGCCGCGTCCGCGGCGTCCCACCACGCTCGCACCACCTCGTCCTGCGTCATGGCGGGCAAGCGTACGGGTCGTGATCGCCGCTGCGACAGGGCTGTGGCGCAACGGATGTGACCGGGCGGCGGTGTAAACGTTTTGACCGCCGGTCCACGCCGCGAGCGGCGACGCCACGACCGGTCGAGGAGGGGTGGGCGGCGGACGGTGGCCGGCCGTGCGGGTGGATCGCGTGCGGCGTCTGGTGGCAGCCCCCCGCCACCAGACGCGACACGACGTTCCCCCCTGCGTGGGCCCGTCCTCGCGGCCGCGGTCCCCCCGGATCCCGGCGCGAGCCCCCCGGGCCCAGCGGTGACATCGGCGCGCCCGCCCCGGGCGTTACACCCGGCGCGCGGCGGGCTCGCCGCGTCACCGACCCGGGCCGCCGCGGTGACCCGCGTCCGGGCGACGTGCACGAGAAGTCGTCAAGTGGCGCGGCTGCCGTTCCGACGAGATGTGGAACATCTCCGCGAGGAGTCGCCGTCCGGTCGTTGGGAGCCAGGTCCGCATGCACGTCCGCCCGCACGTCGCATCCGCTGCGCGGTCGGGGCCGACCGCCTCGGCGGTGCTGGGCAGCACCGGCTTCGCGCTGCTGTTCTGCGTGGCCGTGTTCCTGGGGCGGCTGACGGTGATGGACGGCACCAGCCTGAGCCTGGTGTGGCCGGCGGCCGGGGTGGCGACCCTGTGGTTCGCCCTGCGGCGCGGCGCCGGCACCGTCGTGCTGGACCTGGTCCTGCTGTCCGCGGTGACCTTCGCGGTGAACCTGTGGACCGGTGCCCCCGCTGTGCTGGCGGCGTGCTTCGTCGCGGCCAACGTCGTGCAGGTGCTCGTCTTCCACCACCTGTTCGCCCGCTGGGCACCCGGTGCCTGGGGAGCCGGTGGGCGGGGACCGCTGACCGGTGTGCGTGCGCTCGGTGCGCTGAGCGCGGCGGCGCTGCTGGCCACGGCGGCCGGCGCGACCATCGGGCCGACGTCGGTGTGGGCCCTGACCGGCTACTGGTCCTGGGTCACGGCCGGGGTGTGGATGATCCGCAACACCGTCAGCGTCGTGCTGATCCTCACCGTGGGCCTGCGCGTGGGCTACCTCGTCAGCGCCCACCGGCGCCGCGCGGGCGACGTCGCCGGGCCGGCGCTGCCCTTCCGGCGTCCGTGCGGCTGGGGCGCGGTGGAGCTGGTCGTCGTGCTGGTGTGCTCCGGCGCCGCCTACGCCCTCGCCTTCGGCCTGCTGCAGGGTCTGCCGGTCGCCTTCCCGCTGCTGGCCCTGACGGTGTGGGTGGCGCTGCGCTTCGACACCACCATCGTCGTCGTCCACGACTTCGCGGTGGGCGTGGTGGCGGTGACGCTCACGCTGATGGGTCACGGCCCCTTCGCCGCCATCGCCGACGACTCCACCCGGGCGCTGGTGGTGCAGGTCTTCGTCGGGATGGTCGCCGTGCTGGGTCTGGCGCTGGCCCTGGGCCGCGACGAGCGCGACGTGCTGCTGGCCCGCATGGCCGCGTCCGCCGCCGTGAGCGAGCGACTCGCCGCCGAGGCCGCTGAGCACCGCGTCCTCGCCGAGGAGCAGCGCGACCTCGCGGAGCTGGCGATGGCCGAGGCGGAGGCCCGCGAGGCCGCACTGGCCGAGGCGCACGCCGAGCTGGCCGAGCGCAGCGCGGAGCTGGCCGAGCGCAGCGCGGAGCTGGAGCGCTCCAACGCCGAGCTGGCCCAGTTCGCGGGCGTGGCCAGCCACGACCTGAACTCCCCCCTGACCGTCATCGCCGGCTACGTCGAGATGCTGGGGGAGGTCTACGGCGAGGCCCTGGGCGAGCAGGGCCGGGACTGGGTGGCCACCGCCCTGAAGGGCACCACGCGCATGAAGGAGCTCATCGAGGCGCTGCTGGCCTACTCCGGCGCCGGTTCCGCCCGGTGCCGGCGTGAGCGCACCGACCTGCGCACCGTCTTCGACCAGGCCGTGCTGGACCTCCAGGCCGCCATCGGCGCGGCCGGCGCCCAGGTGCGGGCGACGTCCCTGCCCGTCCTCCACGGCGATCCGGTCCTGCTGCGGCAGCTGCTGCAGAACCTCATCGCCAACGCGGTGAAGTACCGCTCCCCGCAGCGCCCCTGCCAGGTCGGCGTCAGCGCGACGCCGGGCGCCGACGGCTGGGCGGTGGCGGTGGCCGACAACGGCATCGGCATCCCGCCCGAGCAGCGCGAGGCGGTCTTCGCGATGTTCGCCCAGGTCGACCCCACCGCCCGCTCCGGCCACGGCATCGGCCTGGCCACCTGCCAGCGCATCGTCGAGCGCCACGGCGGGCGCATCTGGGTGGAGGAGACCCCCGGCGGCGGCACCACCGTCCGCTTCACCCTGCCCCAGCGCACCGCCACGGGGCCCGCCGGGCACGCCACCCGGCCGGCACCCGGCACGGCCTCCCTCAACTGAGCCCCACCGCTCGGGCGGCGCCGGCCTGCGTTCTGCGCATCGTGTCGCTCCGCCAGGACGGCGCCGACCGGACGGATCAGGCAGGTGTGGTCGGGAACGCTCCGCACTGCCCGGGAGGTGCCCCGACCGTGCCGCAACTCGGGAAGGGCCACCAGCTCCAGTGGCGGCCAGGACCAGGCAGCACGCTGGGCCAGGGGGACCGCCCCCGCGCCGGCAGGAGGTGTCGAGGCGGAGGCTTGACTTCGGTGCGACCCCCCTCGCATGGTGGGTCTGGTCCAGAGCAACGCCGTCGCAGTGTTCACGACGAGGTGAAGACCGGTGGATGGATCACACCCGTCCCACGAGCCGTCGCGTTCTGCGCGCAGCCGCCGTCGGTGGAGCGGTGGTCGCGGTTCCCGTGCTCCAAGCGCCCGCCGCGCAAGCCCTCAGCGGGTGGCCGACCTTCACCCATCGCGGTGTCCCGTTCCGGCGCGAGGATCTGGCCTACAACCCCACCGACGAACTCATCTTCCCCTGCATCCGCCTGGTGGCGGGCAGAGCCGCCGATCCTCTGGGTAGGTGGTACCTCTACTACTCCCCCCACAACGCTCCCGGCGGGATCTGCATGGCCTACGGGAATTCCCTGGGTGGACCTTTCACCGAGTACTCCGCGAATCCCGTCGTCGCGCGCACCTGGGCTCCGCACCACAGCGTGTCCCACGTCGCGTCACCCCACGTGCTGTGGAACGAAGCCAACAGAACTTTCTACCTCTACTACCACGGCGAAAACACCACCACCCGCCTGGCTCGCTCTGCGGACGGCCTGAACTGGACCTACGACAGGGCGATCCTCACGACGGCGGACCTGCCGGAGAACGTCACCGAAACCTCCTACGCGCGAGCTTTCCGCCATGCCATCCCCGGCCGGGGGAACACCTACATCATGCTTTTCATGGGGAACCAGGCGGGCACGCGCAAGATCTTCCTCGCCTGGTCCGGCGACCAGAGGCGCTGGACGGTGCAGCAGACCCCGCTGGTCTCACCCGCCGGCGACGGGGCCACCCAGATCGCCAACCCGACGTTTGCGCTCAAGAACGGGATCCCCCACGTCATCTACAACAGCGTCGACGCCATCCACGTCACCCGGGTCGGAACCGACTTCGACCAGGAGGTGCACCTCGGGGTCATGTACGAGCCCACGACCGCAGCTCCTGACCTGGGCCGAGCCGCGGCGCCCTCGTTCGCACAGGAGAACGGCGTCGTCCACATGTTCTACGAGGCTGGTGCTCGACTGCACGGGCGAATCGCCCGAGCAACCGCCGCCGCGATACCTGGTCTCTCGTTCCGAACGTGATGCGTTCCACCCGCGGGGTGGCGGACGAAGCGCCGGCGATCGCGCGCCGACCACCTCCGGCGTGCGACCTCGCGCGGGCGCGCGAGCACCGAGCTCACCGGGCGGTGGTCGCCGGTGGGCGTGATCGGCTCCAGGTCACACGTCGTCCTCGGCGTGGGCGCCGTGGCTCGCGTGAGGGTCGGCGTGGACTTCCGTGATCGTCCGCGTCGGGTTCGCACCCGCGGCGCCTCGCGCCGAAGCCGACCGATCAGGTCGCTCGCAGGAGTCCGATCGAGAGACCCGCAGCACCCGGCAGGCCGGCACGCGGCCGACCCGTGGCACCGAGACGACCGCCTCACCGGCCGCTGCGTGACCTGCGGTGAAGCCGCTGACCTGACGGTCGCGACCCGTCATCGGGTGTCAACACCTCGGGAGGGACGTGGGAGACGTCCGGAGTGAGGTCCGGGCTTGGAGGGGAGGAGGCGACACGACGGGCTCTCGCTGGTCGACACGTTGCGGCCGTGACCTCCGGGGCGTTGCGTGCAGCCGGCATCGTCGCTGCCGTCGCCGCCGTCACCACAGCAGCCCCCGCCCGTGCAGCTCGGCCGGGTCCGGGCGCCCGGCACCTCCGTCCGGTCGGTGCCCGTCCCGCAGCGGCTCGTGCCTCTGCTGGCCGATCACCGTGCCGGGAGGGGTCTGGGGATCCCCGCCCCGCCCCGCCCGGCGGCTCCGCGGCGTGGTGCCTGAGGATGGTCCGCTGGCGTGCCCACGTGGGCGACCCCGCAGGTCGAGCGGCGGGGTCGCCCGGCGGAAGGCGCAGGACGCCCGCCGCCGTGCAGCCGTCGCCGTCCCCGGGCGGCTGAGCCCCCCCGCTCGGGTGGCGCCGGCAGCACGGGCGCGGAACGGCCCCCGCGGGAGGGTCGCTACGCTCGGGGCGGCGGGAGGCGCGCCGGGTCGGCGACCTGCGACGATGCACCCGCACGGGGCGGTAGCTCAGCCGGTCAGAGCAGCGGACTCATAAGCTCCTCGAGCCACGCCTCTGACCTGCAAGGATGCTCGCCGATAGGGCGCTGACCTGCGCAAATGCGACACCTTGGACCTGGCAAGGGCCATGTGCGACATCCTGTTCTGCAGAACGCTCGCAGAACAACAGCCGAACCGCCGAGCACATCGGGCAGGCCCCACTCCCATGTGGAGTGGGGCTTTGCTCGCCGCGGCACGCCCCGTAAGCACGACCGTCACGAAGCGGCACGGTGCGGCGCCGCCTGCGATGATCAACAGTGACTGCCAGACGGCTACCACTGCTCTTCCCCGCGGTGCGGGCGGTCCTCGGGTTGGTCGAGGTGTCCATGAGTACGTTCTAGGTCGACCTTGATGATCCGTAGGTCTTCCTGCGCGGAGGCCGTGCGCCGGGAGAGCTGTTGGATCTCCGCGCTGATGTCGTCGGTCCGCGCCTTGAGCTGGCTAAAGCGGCGCCGGGCCATGATCCCAACGCCGAGACAGAGCAGCGTCCAGACGCCGCCGACAGCGGCGACGCCCCACCACCCTGCGTCACTCATGTGACCTCTCCTGTGGTTGACGCGTGGATGCTCATCATCGCCGTTACCGCATTCTGCTGATTACCCCAGGCTGTGGACGGCCGCCGACGCGGCCGGCTGATCTACATCCCTGGGGTCCCCGCAGGCCGACCTAGACCTGGACGACGTGCTGGGCCTGGCCCGGGAGGTGGCGGACCTCCATGAGGCCATCCGGGCTGCCGTCTACCGGGCTGCCGTCTACCGGGCTGCCGTCTACCGGGCTGCTGCTCGCGCGCTGGAGAGTCCCACCGTGGCCGAGGACTGGGAACGGGGGATGGCGCTGGCCCACGACCCGAGCGCCAGCGTCGGCTGCACCTGATGGCGGCGGCCTGCACGCAGGCGGTCGGCTTAGACCTGAACTCGATGCTGGACGCGGCGGGAGGGACGCTGCACCGATCGCGCACGACCTGCGACATGACCGAGCGTCCCGCACCGCGACATGACCACGATGTCTTGTATGCCACTACAAGTGGGTGCCGACACATACATCGGGATCTGGTGATGTCGGATACTTACGGCGGCGGACAGAACGTGACGAAGCGTGGCAAGATGCGGCAGCGTCACACAGGAGGAGATCAGACATGACCAAGCCTCGTTTGACTGGTGTCGGCGGCGGCAACGCCTTTGCTTCGGCCAGCCTTTCGTGGGAGTACGTCGCATCCAACAAAGACCTTGCCCGAAGAGTGGTCATTTACCTGGAAGATCGGCGCGTCCTCACGGAGGCACGCACTCGCGAAGACTTCGAGGAGTGCCGACTTAGCGCGAACGATATTCGCCACTGGTTGACGCTTGAGATTATGAACGTTAAGAGTGGTGGGCACCTAGAGGGTGTCCTCAAGCGAATGCGCTCAGCGAGTACCTCCTTTGTGTCGGCTGCGGGCAAAGATTCCGAGAGCTTCAAAAGAGACCACAGCCACTTCCAGGCGTGTCTGCAGGCCTACCGCGACGCCGTGGGCCGGGAGATCGGCGAGTTGGCGGTCCACTACAGGGTGGATGTCGGGGTAGAACTGGCAGCGATCATTCCGCCGCCCGATCCGCGACCCTTCGTGTGAGCGTTGCCCGCCGTAATGCGCGTGACCTCAAGGAAAACCATCTCTTCACCCGATGAGAACCCTACAGGAGGTCGGCTTTCCGTCAGGCGTCGGTGCTGGCGAGGCTGCAGCTTCGAAGATGGTAACCGGGCGGTCAACGAGCACCTGTGTCCACCGCGGCAGCGGCGTGAGCCCGTCGACGCAGACGACTACCTCCGCGCTGTCTTGTGTTAGGCGACGGATACGTCTACATCGTTGCCAACCGTACCTTGTATGCGGTCCGGGAGGCGCCGGCATGACTTACCACCCTGTTCCGCGGGCAGGTGGACATCGGCATGAGCGCGCGGCGTCCGGTGGCAGTCCCCCGCCACCAGACGCGACACGACGTTCCTTCTGCGTGAGTTCATTCTCGCTGCCGCAGGTTCCACCGGGCTGCGGCGCGAGCCCCTGGACTCGGTGATCACCGGGAACCGCCCGTTCTTGGTGTTACATCGCCTACGACACTGGGCGCTTGTGGCGGCAGGATGGCCCGGCGGACTCGTGATGCTGCGGCTTTGGCCGCCGGGAGAAGGGCGAGGAATCGATGCCTGACTGGGAGACCATTGTCAGCCTGCTCGGCTTGCTCGGTGGTGCCGTTGCGTGGATCGCCGTACGCCGCGAGCGGCGTGAGCTACGTGCCCGCCTGGAGCGCGACTGGAAGCTTCTCAAGGAGCTGTCGGAGTCACCGCACGCCCCGGAAGGGGCGCGCACCGCGATGACGGCTGCCGTTGTCCATCAAGCGCAGGAGCTGGAGGCCTCCGTCGTGAAGGGCCCCGCCTTGGCCATCCGGCTCCTCTTCCAACTCGGCCTCGGCATGGTCATGTTCGGCCTCGTCGCACATCTGGCTGTCGCGCTGACCTATGTAGTGGCCGCGTCCGACGGCCCGGTGAGCCGTACTTGGGAGTCGGTTGTCTTTGTCGGCGAGGTTCTCGCCGTATCGACCGCGGCGGCTGGCGCAAGCGTGTCGATCATCGGACTGATCCTCGCTCTGCGCACGGTTCCCCGTGAGGAGCGGAGGCGGGGACGGAGCCGTGGCCGCCGCAGTAGCGCCCCGCCCTCGCCGATAGCAGGCCCCACCATCTCCGCCGCGACATCGGACGCGTTACCCGCGCCGATCCCTCGTTCCTGCAGCGCCCGAGAGTCAGGTGTGAAGCAAGTGGGACCGGCCCAGCCCAGCAGGTAACGGCAACGTCAGAGGCCGACGTGGGCGGCGGCGTTGTCCTGGAAGAGGGTGCCCTCGCGGACGTAGGCGGACAGCGAGGCGGGGGAGCGGTGTCCGCTCTGGCGCATGATGGTGCGGTCGGGGACTCCGGCGCGGGCGGCTGAGGTGATGAACCCCGCCCGCAGGGAGTGGCCGGCGACGCTGGTGGGGTCGATGCCCACCGCGGCGGCGCGGCGCTTGACGACCTCGGCGATGGCCTCGCCGGTCATCCCGCGTGGCTTGAGCGAGCGGCCGGCCTTGGTGAAGGAGCGGAACGCTGGCCCCTCGCTGATGCCGTGCTGGTCGAGGATGGCGGCCCAGGTGAGCCAGGACCGCACCGGGCAGGTGGCCCGGTGGGAGCCGTAGGGCAGGCCGATGATGCGGCCCTGCCCCTCCTGGTCGGTCTTGGACGAGCGCACGCTGATGCGCAGCCCGTCGTCGGTGACGGTGATGTCCGCGAGGTTCAGCCCGGCCAGCTCGGAGCGGCGGAAGGCCCCGGCGAAGCCCATCACCAGCAGCGCCCGGTCGCGGATGTCCATCGCGCTCTCGCCCAGCGGGGCGACGAGCTGGGCCAGGGTGGTGGTGAGCACCGCGTCGACCTTGCGGACCGTGCGGCGGGGTCCGTGGGTGCGCCGCAGTCCGGACCAGGCCAGCCGCACCGTCTCGCTGGTCGTGGGGGAGGGGGCGTCGATGAGGCGGTGGGCCACCGAGATGGCGGCCAGGCGCCGCTGCAGGGTGGACAGGCTCAGCGCCTCCCCGTGGGCGTGGAGGTAACCCAGCACCGTGCCCGGCTCGGCGGGCAGCGGCGTGACCCCCTGCCGAGAGCACCAGGTGGCGAAGTGCGCCAGGTCGCTGGCGTAGGCCCGCCACGTCGCCGCCGAACGGCCCGCCCGGTGCAGCGGGTGCAGCCCCGCCAGCCAGGACTCCAGCGACGACGGGTCCAGCGTCGCGGGACCGACCACCGCCAGGTCTTGCACCTCGCGCGAGGGGTCGGCAACGAGCACCACGCCCTCGACGGGCTCCTCGGGAGCCTGCTCGATGGGCTGCGTGGCAGCAGATGTCATGGCCGGGAACCTACCCGAATGACCCGCGAGAAGACAGGGTTATCACGGGTCAATGGCGTCTCGGCGGCACCCATGGCACTACGCCCGCGCAGGACGCTGCAGGCATGCCCTAGCCGGCTGGAACTCGGGGATCGGGGCGAGCGTTGGGCTGATCAACCGAGCCGATCTCGGCTAGCTGCGTAGGGACGTGGCGCCACCAGAAAGTCGCACCTTCGGGTGCGCCAAGGTGGCGCACCCAGTACGTCCCAATGGAGTGGTACTGCCGTGATCGCCCAGTTCGACCGGGTCGCTGCCGTCGCCGCCGTCGTGCTCGTCCTCGCTGTGAGCGTCTACGCAATCAGCCACGGGGGCGCCGTGGGCCTCGGTGGCGTCGCGCTCGTCGTCGGCTCCCTCGCCCAGCTCGTGCGCGCCCTCAGGTCCGACATCACCCCGGACAACAGCAACGAGGCCGCGTCCGAGGACGGTGACAACGCCGAGCCGGCGGTGTAGCGGCCGCGGGTATCAGCCCTTCGAGGGCGCAGCTGGCGTCGCCTTCGAGGGGACCGTTTATCCCGGGTCAACGGCGTGTCGGCGGCACCCATGGCCCGGCCTCAGCGGGTCTAGTTCATCGCCGGCGGCGTCGCGCCGGGCCTGCTGGCCGCTCGGGCCAGCTGCAGGATCAACTTCGCCATCTCGGAGAGACCACCACTCACCTGGTGCTACGACTGACCACGTGGCCTACCTGGATCCGCACCTCGCCGTGACGACGCTGGAGCAGGCCCTCCGTCAACTGATCACAGCCGTGCTGTCGGCTCGGGACGGCGAGGGGTGGCTGGAGCGGAACTTCACGGCAGACCAGCTCAAGGAGTGGAGACGGAAGCAGAACGACGAGGAACTGACTCGCGGTCGGCGGGGACATGCCGAAGCGGCGAGCGATCTTCTGCACTACTCCGAACTGCGCGAGCTGCGCGATATGATCATCAAGCAGTGGAGTCGCGGCTTCTCGCTGGCCTTCGCTGGAGCTAAGGACCATGAGATCAAGGCGTTCCTGCTGCGCTTCGAAGGTCTACGGGTTCCGCAGGCTCACTCCCGCGAGCTGCTGCCCTTCGAGAAGGATCTGGCCTCCGGCATCGCCGGTGACATCAGGAACAGGGTGACGATCTACTTGAGCGCCAAGGACTCCGAGGGCGATCCATTCGCCCGCATCGAGTCGGTCACCGACGGGCACGGCAAGTCCGCACAGGACCCGTCCTCCAACCTCATCACCACCACGGGCTTGACCCTGCGCCCCGGGCAGCCCGTCACCTTCACCTGCAGGGCCACCGACCCCAAGGGGCAGGAACTGCTGTGGACGCTGGAAATCCCCGGGCGCCATTCAGAGTGGGACGCCGACCATGCCAGCGGCACCGAGGTAACGCTGCGCTGGATCGTGACCGAGCAGGACGTGAGGCAGGCCTGCTACGCCAGGATCCGGATGAGGGCGAAGGGCGCCAAGCATCACCGCTACGGGCCCGACCAGGATGACGGCATCGTTACCTTCCAGTACCGGGTGCTGCCCGCCGATGCCTGACTCTCCAGCGAACGGCCGTGGAGCAGGGGAGCTTCACGCCCCGTCCGGCCGGACACCGAGGCGCGGGGTGGTCGACGCCGCCTGGCCACCGTCCGGGTGAGCACTCTGCGTCAGCATCGAGTGACGGAGTAGAATCGGCGCTGCGCGCCGATCGCTCGCAGCACATGGCAGTGATCACGGACCGCTCGCCGTGCGGGCGCCGAGCCAGCGATGCGCAAGCGCAGTGGGCAGCGGCCCGGCCACCAGTCGGGCGGGTACCCAGCGCCCCGGCAGGGTGGGCGCCTGCCATGCAGCGGTCGGCAACAAACTTCCACCCAGGGCTCGGCCGTGGAGCTTGACCCGGGGATGCTTAACCCGGGAGTCGGGGGGTGGGGCTACTATCCCGACCAAGATTTTTTCCCAGCAAGGGGTGAGTCGATCGGCCACAGCATGCCGTGGAGCACCGAAGACACGCCCGGGCTGTTGGGCCGGGCTGTACCTCGCGCTAGGCGCTCAGTACGCGGGTTCAACTTCACGGGTTACGTTACCCACTAGTCGTTGACTGAGCAACACCGCACGCACCTTTAGTGCGGTGCCTGGGCGTCGAGGTGGGCAGGAGCAGCCGCTCCTGCTGGACCACGTCGTGGTCGCGAAGGCGACCACACCCGAGAAGGGATTGCTCATGTTCGGCGGCCTCGGGCCCATCCTCATCGACCTGGCGCGCGGCATCACCGCGACCGCCATCACCGATGGACTCAACACTGACCATCCGCTCGCGGTACTCATCGCGGCGCTCATCATGCTCTGTGCGGCAGGAGAAGCTATCGCAGCGGGGAGGCAGCACCCCCCCTGCCCTCCGGGCCCCCGGGCACGGACGGTCATCGTGATCGTGGTGCAGAAGGCGCACTCCTTCATCGCCGTGCAGATGGCGAACTTCGCGCTGTACGTCCGCTTCGGCAGTGGCCGGATCGGCGCTGCCTGACCCCGTAGGTCCCGGCAGTCCCTGGCCGCTGCGCGCGGTCGGGGCTGTCGGTGCCGCTCGGCACGCTGGTCGGCGTGCCCGACATGCCGAACCCCGACGACCCACGCCACGAGCACCTGTTCTGGCCGGGTGAGGTAGAAGTCGCCCGTCAGTTGGCCGCCGAGAAGGCGCGGGCTCCGCAGACGATGCTGAGCCGCTGCCACGTCTGCGGTGCGCGGATCGACCTGGTGCAGGTCGTGTACGGCGACGGGCCGGCCCGGCGGCCGGCACGGCGACGACGTGAGCGCGCGGCGGACGAGCCGCCGGGGTCACCCGTGTGGAGCAGGTCGCGGTGGCGGCGTCCCGGCGGGCTGGGAAGGGTGCCGGGGATGAGCACCGACGCTGAGCGAGCTGCCGCCGCTGACCGGCTCCAGGCCGGCATCTGGCGGTGGCGGGGGTTGTTCTGGGCGGTGGCCGCGATCCTCGCGGTCGGGCTCGTCGTGCGCTGGCGCGAGGCTGAGCCGTGGTGGTCGGTGCTGCAGGTGGTCCTCATCGCGTTGGTGGGCACCGGGCTGTGGCGGGCGCGCCGTCACCTGCGCGACCGGGGCACCCGGCCGTGAGCCGGCCGTGAGCACGTGGCGTTGCCGCTCGCGCCGGGCGGTGCTGTGGGTCTACTACCTGGCCGCCGGCCTGGTGGCCTGGGGCATCGCCATCGTTGTGGGCCACTACCTGCTGGATGCCTCGTGGTCGGAGGCCCCCGGCAAGGCGCTGCCCGCGATGGGCGCGTTCGTCGGCACTGCCATGGGGGACGCGATTCGGCGACGACGACTGCTGCGCAAGCAACAGGACACGAGGGAGTCCTCATCCTGATTGACGGGCCGGGGATGAGGGGTAGATAGACACCACGCGGTACGCGGACGCCTCATTCGCTGCCGCCGGGCCATCAGGCCTGATGCGGTCAGGTCAGCAGTCCTGCTCCTGCATGAGGGCGATGGGGTCGGCGCCGATCCGCTCGGCGATGCGCTCGACCGAGCGCAGGGTGAGGTTGCGCTCGCCCCGTTCCAGACCGCCCATGTAGGTGCGGTGCACGCCGACGACCTCGGCGAAGGCCTCCTGGCTCAGGCCGCGCTGCTGACGGTGGCGGCGCAAGCTGCGCCCTACGGCCCGTTGGAGGTCGCCTTCCATGACGGGCTCGACGCTGCCCGTCTGCTACTTGTAGGTCTACAGACTTATGAGTAGCATCCGACCGCATCATCAACTGTGTCAGCTTGTCTGGGGCGGGCCATGGACGGCGACAAAGGGACGGGATGCCCGGTGCCAATGCAGGACACGGACCGCGGCCGGCGCATGCCGAAGCAGGACCCGGTGGAGGTGATGCGGGCCGCTGGCTTGGAGCCGTGCGTTCCGTACCCGGGCAGCAAGACGCCCTGGCTGTGCGAGTGCCGGCGCTGCGGGCAGACCGTCTGCCCGCTGTACAACTCGGTGCAGCAGGGCACCGGAGGTTGCAAGCACTGCGGCAAAAAGCAGTCCGCCCGCACCCGCACCATGGCCGAGGAAAAGGCGGTGGCCGAGATGTGCAGCTACGGCGTTACCCCGCTGGACCCCTTTCCCGGCGTGATGAAGCCGTGGCGATGCCAGTGCGTGGCCTGCGGTGAGGTCATCACCCCCAGCCTGCACAACGCCCGCCGCCAGGGAGTCTGCGGCTACTGCTCGGGCACTGCGGTTCGGGCCGCTGATGCGGAGGCGGCGATGCGCGCCGCCGGCGCCGAGCCGCAGGTGCCTTACCCCGGCGGCAACGTCCAGTGGCCCTGCCGCTGCACCGCCTGTGGGAGAGCCATCACACCCCGCTACGCCAGCATCAGGGGCGGTCAGAGCGCCTGTCGTTACTGCACCGGCCACGGCGTCATCCCAGAAGAAGCCGTAGACCTCATGCGCGAGGCCGGAATGGAACCGCAGGTGCCCTACCCGGGGGCTGATACGCCCTGGCCATGCCGCTGCACCGTCTGCCAGCGCACCGTGGCGCCGACCTACAACAACGTCCGACGCGGCCGCAGCACCTGCGGCTACTGCTCCGGCGCCCGCGTCGATGTCGCCCAGGCCAAGCAACTGATGGTGGCCGCTGGCCTCCAGCCCCTGGAGGCCTACCCGGGGGCTAACGTCGGGTGGCGCTGCCGCTGCCTGCGATGTGGATGGATCGTCAAGCCCGCCTACGGCCGCGTCGTGGCCGGCGGTGGCTGCCCGGAGTGCGCCCCAGGCCGGATACGAACTGCCGAGCCGGCACTGCTGTACCTCATCGTCCACCACCGCTGGCAGGCTGCGAAGGTCGGCATCGCCGCCGACGACTCCCTGCGACTACGCGAGCATCTCAAGCACGGCTGGACGCCACTGACCCGCTATGGGCGCCGGACCATCTGGCGCATACCCACCGGCGGTCAGGCCCGCGCGCTGGAGCAGGCGCTGCTGACGACATGGCGCGATGGTGGCGCCCCCCAGGCGCTGAGCGTGGCGGACATGCCCCAAGGTGGCGCCACCGAGACCGCCTTCCTCACCCAAATCGACCTGGAGGAGGCCATCACCTGGCTCGACCAGCAGGTCGGGCGCGCTTGGCGAGTCGGCAGCGAAGGTGCCCAACCCACTTCTCCATCTAGGGGGAGCTGACTACGGTGCCCATCCATCACAAGGCACAGCATCTTCGAGGCGGCGCACAAGCCGTGGAAGGCGAGGACATGGACAACTCCCTCATGAACGTGCACGAGGAGGCCACCTTCGAGGTCTCCGAGCAGATCATGGCCGCCCTGCTGACGGCTGTGGTGCCTGACAATAAGCTCGACTGGCGCATCGATCGCCCGGCCGCCATCGCCGCCTTGGAGGCGGCCACCCTTCACCCTCGGGGAGCCGGCAAGGTGTGGAAGGTGCGCACCACCCGCTGGCTGGCACGGGAGCTCTCAGACCATGCCCTAGACGCCGTCCGGATGCCTGGCCTGGGGCACCCGGACAACCCGCAGTCCCTGTTCTCCCAGCTCCTCCGCTTCGCCCGCGCCATGCACAGGATCTACCTGCCCGTAGAGCAGCAGCAGAGCACGTAACTCGTCGTCCCGACAGGCGCCGACCATCATCAACCCGTCTGGGACGATGCCGCCTGCATCGGGCTTCACCGGCCACCCAGGGCAGCTTGCCCAAAACCGTGTCAACGAGCACGGACCATCACTACGTTACAGACATGACCTCCCGAATCTTGCGCGCGGCCAGCGGTGTCGCGGGCCAGATCATCTGGCGTGGCACGCTGACGCAGGAGCCGCAACAGGACCGCCTAGGCGAAGCATTCCAGCGCTCGCCGGACACGGCGAGTCCTGACATGGCTGCGGTGGGCAAGTAGCGGACGGGCAGTAGTCTGGGCGAGCTCGCGGGAGACATCGAGGCTGACACCACAGAAGAGCGCAAAGGTTTTTGGTGAACGCGCCGGTTCAATTTATTCGCCACCATCGTAACCGAACGGGTTCAACGCGTCTCAACACCTTCGATGCCCTCGCCCATGGCAGATTCTCACCGGCTACCGAAAAATCCGTAATATTCTCGGGAGGTAGAAGATTGGGACGCGTGGAATGGGCGGCATTGAGCGGCGACGAAGTCGAAACCGTCCTGTCGAACTTGTTCTACAACTGGAACAATCGCGCTCTGCGCATTCGCCCAGCCCAGGGCGACTTCGGACTCGACATCATCATTCCCACTGATGGCCACACCATCGTCGGCAAGGATGCGCAGTGGGACGTCTATCAAGTCAAGAAGTTCGCATCAAATTTGACCGACGGCCAGAAGGGGCAGATCGAAAAGTCCTTTGGCAGAGTTCTCATCGGGTTGGTCCGGCGCGGCTTCCCCATGCGTGACTGGTACCTAGTCGCCCCCTTAGATCCAACTCTCCCGAACCTTCAAGATTGGTTCGCCCAGCTTCCTGAGCTAGCCTTCGAAAAACTAGCCAAGGATACCAAGGCCAAGGTTACCGATGCAGAATTCGCGAGCATGCGCGCCTGGCTCGAGGCCCCGGGAAGGAAAGTTGAATGGAAGGGACTGGGCTTTTGCGAGAGTCTCGCCTCTGAATTCCCGTACGTTGTAGACTACTACCTCCATGGAGGACGAGAGCGTCTTCGTGACGCCGTCGCGGCCGTAGCGCAATTGCTGCAGGTGGGGAAAGTTCCCACGCAAGGCGGAGGGACCGTCGTTGATAGCCCTGGCGCAGGTTCCGCGGCGCTACTGGAGCCCGCTGAGATCCGCCAGTACCTGCAGCAACTGAGCGAGCTGCTCGATACCGACCCGCACTTTCGGTACGGCTACAGCGTTGATCTGCATCGGCCTCAACTTGCGCCTGAGCCAGGACTCATTGCCGCCACCCAGGAAAGCGTTCCCGGGCCGCGATGGCTGACGTTCAAAATCTATCAGCGCTCCGCGCAGTCTTTGGAGGAGCGACCCATACCGTTGGAACTCGAATTTGACTTCGAGGGCTCTCCTGACGACCAGGCGGCACTGGAACTTTGGAGCAAATACGGCAAGCCCGCAGAGGTCGCCGCCTCGATCAAGGTCGACTTCCCGGGCGGCTTGTCCGGCGGACCTAGTGTCGGCAAAATCCAGCTATCGGCCGCTGAAGGAAGTGAGACCAAGACTAGAAACCGGCTTCGCATAGTCGATGCAGCCGGCGAAGTCCTCGCGGAGCTGAACATGAATCAAGCAACCACCGCGGGGTTGGATGGCACAGGAACGTGGACTCGCGGAGTCGACGACTCCGGGCTCCTGGAATCTGAAGCACTTATTGACCTGACCTCGCTAAGCGGACAGATCAACTTCACACTTCATCCTCTAGAGGGCCGTGAAGCTAGCAAAGCTCTGGCGGCCCTCACGTTCGCTGCCCACCTGCAGGCGCCCAACAATCTCCAGGTGGCGGGCGAATATGGGCCCTTCATGGATTTCACGCCAATCAAGGCGTCTGAACCACCCGCACTTCCAGCCTTGCTTCGCTTCGTAGGTGCACTGGCCATCATCCAGCACGCGATAGCTACCCCGGTACTCATCCCGGACGCCAGCGCGCTTACGCCTACTGAACGAGATGCAATCCGTCGAGCGGCATCCCTCATCGGAGGGCAAACCATCGTAGGCCACTGGGAGTCACTCAACTTCGAGAAGCATCCCGAGGCCGATTTATCTGCGACAGGCCACTATCAGCTTGCAATCAGGGAGCCGTTGGTTGCGCCCATCAATGGCGCTCCCATGATCCTCGGAACCATGATTCAGGTGGCTCTCTCGGCTAAAATTGAAGTGATGAGCGGCGATCGCATGCGAGCGACCCCTAGGCTTAATAACGTCACCCATACTACATACTCTCCTGACATGCCGATCTCTGGCTTCGGACAAAAAGCGGTTGCGTGTCGGAAACTTCCTGATTCAGCAATTTCACCGGATGCGGCTGATTCCGAGTGAGCGAATCAGTCTCGGAGGCAACGGCGCGGTGCCGAGAAGGGTCTAATAGAGCGGCTCCCAACTAGTCAGCTATCCGACCTTTCGTAGAGGCCGCGGACGTAGGCCCGTAGGTCTGCAGCTGCAAAGTTGGAAATCACCTGCCATTCCTGCCAGCGGTTCGAGTCCTGCTCTAGGCGCTTCAGCGCCCCCAGTGCTAACTAGAGCCGCCCCTCGAGTCTTTGGCCCGAGCGGTGGGGCCAAACCTCACTTCCTGTTTGGACGCGGCAGCCACCTGCAGATCCGAAGACTCAACAAATCATTGACGCGGACCTCTCCGGCGGTTGACCCGGCAGTACTCAATAATAGCACCCCACATAGCCCAGCTACTATGGCCATAGGGATTTCTTTCCGGTTCGGATTCCGCCACTCTTGGGGACATCCTGCAACATCTCCCATGGAGATCTGGCCGGGGCTGGCGACCTCCCCCAGAAGCCCACCCCACTCCCACCCCTCAAACGCACGGTGGCGCAGAATCAGAGACCACCCCTGAGCGGCCCTGTGCGCCGATCTGAGCGCCTCGGACAGGCCGGGGACACCGCGGGGGAGGGGGCTGGGCTTGGCGGCCTCTAGGGGCCGTCTGTGCGAAAGGTCGCCGACGGGCACCCTGAGGAAGTCGCCGACATGGTAAAAGCCACCTTATTGGGGTGGCCGGTCATCGTGCTTCGGTCGGCTCAGCGGCTTGGCGCACCTCTCTTCTTGTGCTTCTTCGACTGTTGATAGGGGGACATCTCTCTCACCTCCTTGTTTCGCTCTGGATATCCTGCGAATATCTTCGGGTATTCGCTGGCTGATTTTACTTGTGGGTATTCATTGCTCAGGTGCGGGTGGAGAGGATGGAGCGGGCGACGTGTCCGCGCAGGCGGACGCGGTGCAGCTTCTCCCGGCTGAGCGGGGTGTCGGGCAAGAGCACCAGGTGCTCGGCGATCTCGTGGAGGGAGCCGATGCGGTGGATACGGCCCTCCCGCTGGACCTCGCGGTCCTCGGTCCAGGAGGAGTCCAGGGAGATGAGCAGGTTGGCGCACTGGAGGTTCAGGCCGCGCTCCAGCACGCGCGAGCCCAGCAGGACCTGGACGTGGCCGTCGCGGAAGGCCCGCACGGCGGGCTCGCGCTGGGTCTGGGGCACCTTGCCCTCGATGGTGACCGAGGAGATGCCCACCTTCTCCAGGGCCGCCGCGGCCAGCGGCAGGACCTCCAGGGACTCGCAGAAGACGACGGCCTGGCGGCCGGCGTAGGGGCCGGTGAGCTGGGCGACCAGCTCGTCCACCAGGGAGGAGACGGCTCCGGCGTGGCGGCCGGCCACCTCGCGGGCCTTCGCCCCCGGGGCGCCGCTGCGGGCGGCGGCGTGTTCGTAGGCGGTGCGCTGCAGCGGGTGCAGCGGCACCCAGACGTAGGAGCGGGTCAGCTCGGGCAGCTTCTGCCCGGTCTCCTCCGGCAGCACCCGGTACATGAGGGCATGCAGGTGGGCGCGGAAGGCCTCCTGGTGGGCGGGGCTGGCGAAGCTCTCCGGTCGCGGTTCCACCCAGCAGCCGGGGGTGACTTCGTAGCGCTCGGACCAGGTGACGAACTGCGAGGCGAACTGCGCCCGGGCCCACAGGCCGGGCGTGCCGATGGTTTCCAGGACGGAGAAGGACTGCATCGGGTCGGACTGGTACGGGGTGGCCGACAGCCCCAGCACCCGCTGCGCCCGCGCGGCCAGCTCGCGGCTGGCCCGCTGCATCGGTCCACCACCGGAGACCGCCGTCACCTCGTCCAGGATGACCAGCGCCGGCCGCCAGGCGGCGGCGGTGGACTCCAGCCGGTTCAGCAGCCAGGCGTACGTCCCGACCACGACCAGCGGTGCCCGCCCCTGGCGCTCGCGCAGGGCCTGCACCGCCTTGGCGCTGGGCTTGGTGTCGCAGTAGCGGGTCTCCTTCGTCGTGGCGGCGGCCACGCCCGGCAGGAACCGGCGCACCTCGGCGGCGGTCTGCTCTAGCAGCGGGGCGTCGGTGAGGTACACCACGGCCGGGGAGTCGCTCTCGGCGTGGAGCTGGCCGGTGTCCAGCATCCACGCGGCCAGACCGCACGCGGTGGCGGTCTTGCCCATCCCCGTGGCCAGGGCGCACAACGCCCGGGGGCGGGCCTGGAGGAACACCAGCGCGTCGAGCTGGTGGGGCAGGAGCTGGCCGGCGAAACCGGCCGGGGTCGCGGTGGCGGTGAGCGTGGTCAAGGTCGTGCTCCTCGTCGTGTTGGTGGTGGTCATGCGGCCTGCGGGAGCTGGCCGGGGTTGGCTTGGGCGTCCTTCCAGGCGCGGGCCGCTGCCCGCTGCTGCTCGTCCCCGTGGACCTGGCAGAACTCGGCCCGGGTGCGCGGGCCGGTGGCCTGCGCCCAGGACTGGCAGGGGGTGCCGTCCGGGCGAACGGCGGAGCACCGCCGCTTCGGGGCCTGCTCCACGCGGCCCTCGCGCCCGTACAGCGCACGCTCCAGGGCGAACTGGGCGTGGCGCTGCTGGCGCCGCTCGGTCGAGCCGTAGCGCTCGGCCAGGGCGTTCAGGTACTTGGTGGGCTGGTCGATGCGCGTCCAGTAGTGGCCGCGCTCCTTGTTCACCCGGGCGAGGCCGGCGTCGTGGAGGCGGTGCAGGTACTCCCGGACGGTCTCCCGGCTCAGGCAGGGAACCCGCTCCAGCAGCTCGGTGACGGTGTAGCGCTGGACCTGCGGGTCCATCGCCTGCCACAGCAGGCCCGCCCCCAAGGGCAGGCCCGGGCCACCGAAGACGGGGTGGAGCCCGGAGGAGGTGAACGCGGGAGAAAGGTGGCCACTCGTAATACAGCGCTCCCCCCCAGGTATCTGAGTGACCACCTTTCGCACCTGTTCGGGTCGAAGACGCCACAGCGAGCCCCGCTCGTTGTGGCCCTCCTCCAGCAACTGCACCAGGCCGTGGCGGTGGCGCAGCGTCGCCAGCGCCTTCGTGGCGGACTTGCGGCTGGTGCCCAGCGCGTCAGCGAGCTGGCGCACCGAGCACGCCACCTCCAGCCGCTGGTACTCCAGCGCCAGACCGACCAGGTAGGCGAACGCGGCCCGTGGGACGCGCTCTCTGCCGGTGAACGGGTAGACCGGCGCCGTAGCACGCAGGTACTCCAGCTCCCGCTGCCGCGCCATCCCCGCCACGGGCGGGTGCTCCTGTGCGAACCGCTGCGCCGCAACATACTTGCGCTCCAGGTATGCCCACCGCTTGGACTGCGGTAGCGCCTGCACCTTCGCGCCCGCCAGGTTGGCGGGGTTGAGCATGTCGTCCGCGAACCGCTGGAGCGGTTCGTCGGCGTTGACGTAGGCCAGCGCCAGGGACGTGGCCAGCCGGTCTCGGGTCATGGTCTCGTCCCCCTCGCGCATCCGCTGCTGGGTGCGCTCGGTGAGATCGCACCGGCCGGGACGGGTGCTCAGGGTCTCCAGCACCTCGGGGATGGTCAGACCGCCGAGGAGGTCGCCGCGTCCGCCCTCGCGGTGGATCGACAGGGGTGGTCGCATCCGGCTGCCGTGCCGGACCTGGCGGTCCGGGATACTGGGAACCTCCAGGCGCAGCCGCTGGGCGAAGTCGGCGTTGGTCCACCCCACCGGGGTGACCACCCACAGATGCCGGCTGCCACGCGCGGAGCCGGAGGTCATCTCCACCAGCTCGCACCCCAGGCGCTCGCAGAAGGACCGGGCCGACTCGTACCAGCCCGGCAGGTTGCCGTCGGCGTCGGCGTCGCCGTCGAGGGGCACCAGTCCCTCGCGGGGAGTGACCATGAAGGCCATCCCCGACGCCACCGCCTCGACCAGGGACAGGAACATCCGCCCCTGCTCGTCCCGAGCTGGAGCGTTGTCGCGGCCGAGCAGCATCCCACGCTCACCGGGCCGGGCGACGACCTCCGCGAGCTGGAGCACCTGCCCCGGGCTCACATAGCTCACCGAACGGCCTGGCCCTCCAGCCAGGCGGCGACCTCACTGAGCCGGTACCGGTACTGGTTGCCGATCTTGTAGCGCGGGATCGCTAGTCGCTCGGCGTTGTTGCGCAACCAGCGCACGTCCTTGCCGAGCAGGTCAGCGGCCTGCTCGCCGGCAACGAAGGCTTCCGGTGCTGATGTCGTGGTCATGGGTCTCCCTGTGCGTGACATGCCGCACCTTGCGGCTGCCACGTTCCGAATGTCGCACGCGGCCCTTGACAGATGCAAGGTGCCGCGCGCAGGATCACCCTATGGAACGAACGGAACCCTGGGTCCTGCTCTATGAAGGCCCCAGCAAGGACAACCCCGCGCACCACCCGGGACAGGACCCTGCAGGTGCCGATCCGGAAGTTATGGAGGTCGAGTACCAGGTTCTGGGCGAGTGGTCGGTCATCCTGCGTAACTCGGTGACGTCCCCGGTCTACGGCCCCATGCACGTGGACATTTCGATCATGGGCTTCCGTCATCCCGAGCGGGAGGCGTGCACCGAGGCCATCCGTAAGACCGATGGGATCACCACTGAGGTAATGCGGGCCATTCCGATGAACGACGCGCGCAAGCGCCTGGCCCGCCTCATCGCCACCCACATGAAGCGCGAAGATCAAGTGCCCGACGTGCCAGCCCGGCTTGAGACTCCGCAGGAGTGGGCGGCCTTCGCCAACGTCTATGCCGAGCTGGTCTCTCAGGGGCACAAACAGCCCCTGCAGTACCTGGTCAATCTGACCGGCATCAGCCGCAACACGCTCAGCGCCCGTGTGCGGCGGGCTCGCGAGATGGGACTGCTGACCACCCCCGAGCCGGGCTCGCTGGGCCGGCTCACCGACAAGGGCATGGCCCTGCTGGAGGGCAACGACTGACATGGCGCATGTCCGCAAGCCGAGCGGCCGCAGCGGCTACCTCGGCGTCTACCGCGCCCCCGACGGGCGGGAGAAGACTAAGCTTTTCGATCGCAAGAAGGATGCGCAGGCATGGGCAATCGAGCAGGAGCGCGCAGTCAGGCGCGGCGACTGGCTTGACCCAACCTCCGGCAAGGTCACAGTGGGTGAGTACGGCCAAGAGTGGCTCCAGATCAAGCTGGACGTGAAGAAGTCCACGCGGGACAACTACGAACGGCTGCTACGGGTCCAGATCGCCCCGGCGTGGGCGCGTACCCCGGTCGCTGCGGTCACGCACGAGGCCGTGACGACGTGGGTCGCCGGGCTGCACCGGAGTGGCTTGAGTCCGTCCCGGGTCCGTCAGGCGCACCTGACGCTCAAGCAGGTGCTCGACCTTGCGGTGCGCACCAAGCGCATCCCGAGCAATCCGGCTGTGGGAGTCCGGCTTCCGGCGTTGCCGGGCAAGGCGGACGCCGGTCGGCGCTTTCTGACGGCGGCGCAGGTGTGGGCTATCGCGGAGCAGTGCCCCAGTGACAGCGCCCTGCCGCTGCACGTCATGGCGTGGTGTGGCTTGCGCTCCGGTGAGGTGGCGGGCCTGCAGGTCCGAGACTTCGACCAGCTGGGCCGGGAGCTGGCCATCCGTCGCGCCATCGTGGATGAAGGCGGTCACCTCCGAGTGGAGACCCCGAAGACGAAGACCTCCGTGCGGACGGTCCCGGTGCCGCAGTGGCTTGTGCCGTTGCTGGCCGAGCAGCTCGTCGGGAAGGGAGCGGAT